>JAFAWN010000350.1 GCA_019241735.1 Terriglobales bacterium | reverse complement strand
CCATGGCCCAAAAGCGCCAGTGCTCGGGAAATTTTTGCCGGGAGTGAATTGGTGGGTATGCAGCTGCCAGTCGCGGATCGTAGCATCGTTATAGATCGAATAGCCCGCGATGTGCTCCGCGGCTCTTTCCGCCGGAATGTACCGTCCGGCTCGTCCGATGATTACCGCCAACTCTCCCTCAAAGTCCAGTTTGTCGGAGACCTTGGGCCGTACTATCGGCTGCTGATGGCCTACCTGGCTGGCCGCCAGCCGCAGAAAAATCACGGGATATTTTTCCGTCTTTCTACCCATCTCACGGATGTGTTCGCGATAGTTAACGCCAACGCAGAGAATCTTGTCGGGATTAGGAATCACCGGCAGCCATTCCACATCCTTGATATCGACCGTAGCAGCCTGGTCTTGTGCACTATTAATGGCCTTCGCCAGGTCCGCTGTCCCCATCAGGCTTCGTAAATCCAAGTGATTTCTTAGCGCAGCTTTCAGATCAGCGATGCTGTTTCCCAGCACCACACCGTAGCTTGCTGATCCTGATACGCGATAACTTGCGAGTTTGATCGTGCACCTCCCGCCCGCCAAAAATTTTCAAATCAAATGCGAGGCCGTCATGCGCAGCTCTGGTGATCTTCATACCGCCAGGGCGCCACCTCGTTACATAGAAAACAATGCGCGGCCTTGCATGGTTGGAGGGATGGCATATCCCGCCAGTCGCAGTAATGTCGGAGCCATGTCGAGCAACCGCGCACCCTGAAATTCTCCGCGCATTTCACAGCCTGGCGCGCTCAGCACAAACATGCCAAATTGCGCATGATTGCAGGCGTCTGGGCCGGTGTCATTCTCCTGAATATGAATGCGGGAATGGCCCACCGTCCCAATAGACCGCCAGTAAAGGCCGCCGAAATGGACAATTAAATCCGGCGCGATATTTCTTACCTGGCGATAGAGTTCTTTGGGCTTGAATACCAGCGAGTTTAAAAGTGCGCCCTTATCATCGAACAGATTCTCGAGTTTACCTTTCATTTCGTTTTGGAAAGCTTCGTAGTCTTCCGGCGCAACGATGCCTTGCGGCTCCCGCCCTTTCACGTTAAAAAACACGCGAGCATAATATCCGCCTTCGCTCCACACCCGCGTCTTTTCCCAATTCACGTTCAGCTTCTCAAATGGCGTGATTGTCTTTGGATATTCGTTCAGGATGAGAAGCCCCTGCTGGATCAGCCACTCGTTGATGGCGAAACCCCCGTCCAGCCGCTGCGCGCCATGGTCGGAAACCAGCAAAACTATAGTGTCTTTATCGAGCATCGCCAGAACCGTCCCAATTTGCTGGTCGAGCCATTGGTAGTATTCGGGAATTACATTCTGATAAGGGTTGCCTTCTTCAAACTGTAAGTGCTGGGCATCAAAATAATTCCAGAAGCCGTGGTGTACGCGGTCAAGCCCAATATCCACAAACTGAAAATAATCCCACTCCTGTCCCCGCAGCAACCAGCGCACAACCTCCCACTGTTTGCGGCTCATCTCAAAAATCTGGTCTCTCAGCCAGACTTTATTTTCCGTCCGGAAATTCTTAACGTCCGCCGGATATTCGCCCACGAGTTCGGTGATTTTCGCCTTAACGCTGGCGGGATAGGTGAAATCATTTTTCACGGTGTCCGGAGTGAGGAAACATCCGACGCTGATTCCATTGACCCGTCGGGGCGGGTAATTTGGAGGCACGCCCACGATGATCGATTTCTTTCCCGCCGCCGCCACCTGGTCCCAAATGGCAAATGCTTTGATGGATGCCGAGGTGGCGAAGGCGAGCTTGTCATAGGAATGATCGCTGCGATTCCGGAAGCCATAAACGCCCAACGATCCGGGGTCCTGACTGGTTGCCATGCACATCCACGCAGGGACTGTAATCGGTGGGATGACGCTCTCGAGCCTGCCGTAAACCCCGCGCTGCATCAGGCTTCGAATGTTTACCAGCCGCTCGTCGCGAAGAATGACTTCCGGTGCGGCACAGTCTAGGCCGAGAACGCAAATCTTCATGGAGTTAGCTGCGCTGGGAAGATCCGAATGAGATTTCAAAGATACATCAATGCGTCGCTCGCCGCGATTCTTGCCAGTTAATTCCTGACGGTGATCAGACTCTTGATGGCGTCGTACTGCTTGGGCATCAGCAGGTGGCGGCTCACTAGTTGCTGCGTGCTGTCGTAGGGACGGGCCGCGATGATGCGGTCCGCGCGTTCGGGAGAGATTCCCGGCAAGGTTGCCAGTTGTTCTCGCGAAGCTTTATTCAAATCTATCGGACGATCGCGGTTCCAGCCTTCTCTTACCCCTTCCGCTACAGCCTTGGCGCCGGTTTTTAATTCCGCGGTTGCCGTCGCGGCTCTTTCGCGAATCTGGTCCGGGCTCTGCTGCTGCTGAGTGCATGAGGTAAGAACGGACAACATCGCGGTCACGATAATTAACCGGTTTCGCATGGCGGCTAGGATGCCTGCAGCCCCAATCGCGTTGGCCGCCGATGGGATGTGCCCTCGGGAACCCAAATTCCGTGCCATAACAAAAAATTAAGGGAGAGTGGCGCGCCGCAGCGTTCCACCCTCCCTGGATCAACCAAACCTCGGTCAACCAAACCTCGGCGAACCAACCTCTCGTCTACGGCGCCTGCGCCTGCGTCACGCCCAGGACTTCCACGCCGTTGTCATTTTCCAGCATGTAGCCCTGGCTGCCGGAAACGAGGTAAACGATCACATCGCTGTTGCTCGATCCAAGACCGCTGACCGATGCAGCAACCCGCCCGTTGCTGGTAACCGAATATGTCCCAGTGATCGTGCCCGAGCCGCTGACGTTGCCAGAGTCGTTTACCGCTTCGCTCAATTTGAGCCCGCCCGATCCATTCCACTGGATCCATCCAACGCGATCCACCAGCACATTCTGCACGTCGTCGTAGCCATCCATCACGAACGCGAACTGCCCGTTGAGCGATGAATTTGAAAACGATGCGCTAGTTTGCTGATCGGCGGTGCCATCTTCGACCATCGTGGGATCGTTAACCAAAAAGAAGGCGCGTGATGGACTCACCATCCAGAAGATCTCCGAAATCGGAGCGCCCCCCTGTGGATTGAGGGTCACGAGCACACGGCCGTTAGCGCTTACCGTGTAAGTGCCTCCGGTAAGGGGTACGTCGACCAGGCTGACGTCGTCTTTCACCTGGTCGAAGGCGCCCCCCGCCACGGTGCCCGCAGAAAAGCTCAGAGTCCCCACTGTGTTCACCGCGCCGGCGCCATTGGCGGGATCATCTCCCCGGGCCCCAAAGGCATAACTGTTGCCGGAAAGCGGGTCGGTAAATGGCGCGCCAACCTGCATCTCTGCTCGTCCCAGGCCTACAGTCGATGAATCCGCAGCCAGGAAACGAATGTTGTTTCCGTCCACAATGTAGTACTCATAAGTATTGGTCACCGGGGTGGTGTCGGTAAAAGTCACTGTTCCGCGGCCATTGCCGGTGGGCGCGCTGAATGTTCCCGTAAAAGTCAGAAGCTGCGAAACCGTTCCGTTGCGATTCACATCCTCGGTACCGGTGACGGCGCCGGAGGTAGTCGACGTAAACACGCCTACATTGTCGGCCTGCCCCAGCAGGGATTGCACGTCGTGCAGCTTGAAAGTGTAGGTTCCGCTGGGCGTGGTCCCAATGACGCTTTGATTCTGTTGTTCCGCGATGCCCGCGCCGTTGAGGGGAAATATGCTGGATCCGCTGCCACCTTGCACGGGTTCCAGGTAGACCTTGGAGGAGCTCACTAGGGTGATTTGCAAGTTGATGGTGGAAAATCCGGCGCCGTTTATGGTGGCAGTGCCGGTGCCGTCATGGTTGATGGAGTATGTGCCGCCAGATATCGCGTTGCCAAACGAGGAGGAGATCCCCACCCCCTCAACATCATCCACTCCGCCGGTAATGTGTCCATTCCCATCAGCCGTTACCACTCCGGCCTCGCGGTAGGAGTTGCCGCTCTGCGGGTCGCTCCCCCAAATCTGGTACACGTAAGAACCGTTGAAATTAGAGTTGGAAAAATTGCCGCTGCCCATGCCGGAGGAGTTGCTGCTGCCACAACCTGCCAGCAAGGCCACGGGGGCGAGACCAACGATAAGCAACAATTTACGCATCACGAGCTTTGACTCCTTCACGGATTAAAGTGTCCGATGGCTTACGATAGTTTTCAAACCGTCTCCACGCGCGCACCCGGGTATTCCGGTTCTAACACGCCAACTCGCAGGAAGTTCCCGTGGATAACTTCTTTTTTGGGGCCGCACCTCGAAGGTATACACGCGTCAAGGCTGCGCGTTAGCCGCTCACTTTCGGATGCACATTAGGATGCTGGATTCCAGGATCGGGCGGCAATATTCCGTGCTAATTTGTTGACACTTCGGTAACTTCCGCTGCCGCAGGCAACTGCACTTTAGCGGCTCTTGGCTTTGGGCGCAGCCATACCACCAGCCGATATGCCAGAAGCACACTCAGCACAACCGCATAAACGAGCGGCTTTCGTTTGTCTGCTTTTACCAGCCACAAGTAATGTATGACTCCAGCTATTGCGCTGGCATAAATCAGCCGATGCAGCGCCTGCCAGCGCTTGCCGCCCAGTCTGCGGATCCATCCTGCGGTGGAAGTCACGGCCAGTGGAATCAGCATGAGAAAGCCTGCGAAACCGACGGTTATAAACCGGCGCTTGAGGACGTCGGCCCAAATGTCGTGCATGCTGAAGGACTTGTCGAGCACCAGATAGATCAAAAAGTGCAACACTACATAGAAAAAGGCAAACAAACCCAGCATGCGGCGGTAGCGAACCAACCACGGTTGCCGGGCAAGTTTCCGCACCGGGGTGATGGAAAGGGTTATCAGCAGAAAGATAAGCGTCCAGTCGCCAGTGGTGTGGGTGATCCGCTCAATGGGATTTGCGCCCAAGCTTCCGCTATAGGCGCGCCATCCAAGCCCGGCAAGCGGCCCCAGGCACGCCAGAAAAACCAGCGGCTTCGACCACCGAACCATCTTGGGGCTTGGCTGTTTCACACGAAAAGTAGTGTCATCTTAAGCGCCGGATTGAGCCTGCTTTGGCTTCGCCCACGCGGCAGGAAGTGGTCCGGCTTTCGGACGAGTGTTTACGCGGCCGACAACAGATTTATCGCGTTCAGATTCGAATGGGCTTTCCACACTCAGAAGTTCTTCTTCAAGTCCATGCCGCTGTATAGGCTTGCGACTTGATCGTAGCCGTTGAACATCAGCGTCGGCCGCTTGAAAAATTCGCCCAAGCGCCGCTCTTTCGCCTGGCTCCATCGCGGATGGTCTACATTAGGGTTAACGTTGGAGTAAAAACCGTACTCGGTGGGTGCGGATATGTTCCAGGTGTTGCGCGGCTGGCTGTCGGTAAAGCGGATGCGCACAATCGCTTTGGCGCTTTTGAATCCGTATTTCCACGGCACCACCAGCCGTAAGGGGGCGCCATCCTGATTGGGCAGGGCCTCCCCGTACATGCCGAAACACAGCAACGCCAGAGGATGCATGGCCTCATCCATGCGCAGACCTTCGACGTAGGGCCATTGCAGCACATCCCGACGTTGCCCCGGCATCTGCTTCATATCAAGCAGCGTCGTGAACTCTACAAATTTGGCCTTACTGGTTGGTTGCGCTCTCTTGATCAACTCGCTGAGCGAAAACCCCACCCAGGGGACGACAATCGACCAGCCTTCCACGCAGCGATGCCGGTAAATGCGTTCCTCCGCCGGGGCCATCTTTATGATGCTGTCAACGTCGAGCACCTGCTTCTTCTGCACCAGTCCATCAATGGTGACATTCCACGGACGCGTCTTGAAATTTCCTGCCAGTCGAGATGGCCCATCTTTATCCGTCGAAAATTCGTAGTAGTTGTTGTAGGTCGTCACATCTTTGTAAGGGGTAATTTTCTCCGTGGTCGAGAACGGACTCTTCTGCAGGCCTTCAATCTTGGTGTTGGCGTGGGCCACAGTGGATGGTGAGACCGCTTCACCCAGTTCGAGGCCTGCAAGCGCGGCCGCTCCTGCGATGGCAGTTCCGGCTAGAAACCGGCGGCGGTTAAGATACAGATTTTTGGGCGTGATCTCGGACGATTTGATGTCAGCGGACTTTTTCAACAGCATGGGGAACGCCTCAGATTAAGTACGTTGGAAGATAGGATGCAGATTTGCCCCCTGCCGTGGAAAGTTACTAGTTGGGGGGATTCGGGGCCGGTTGACTTCCGGTTCCGGCCTCCGGCTTAGGTTTTGCGTTGTCATCATTCCCTCCGCCCACCTTCGCGCCTTTTGAGCCGGCATCCGATGATTTGGAATCGGTTGAGGCCTGCA
>JAFAWN010000194.1 GCA_019241735.1 Terriglobales bacterium | reverse complement strand
TCTCTATTCACCACCCGCTGCAGAACGCCCAGCGCCTCGGCCTTGCGGCCTTCCTGTATCAACCCGGTTATGGCCTCTTCGTACGTTTCCATCGCAATCTTGCTGTTGGAAGACTCCATCAGCTGGCCAAAGCTGACTTTCTGCTCCCAGGTTGGAGCCACGAAGCGTGCCAGCTTTTTGTAGGTCAGGCTGGCGCGGTTTGGGTCGGCAGCTTGAATTTGCCGCTGAAAAAGTTCGCCAAGTAGCGTTACCGCTTCCGGAACTCTTTGGAGTGACAGGCACAGGTCGGCTGCCATCTGCCGGGCCGTATCATTGGAGGGATCATCTACCAGGATTTCCAGGTAGCTATCCAGCGCGTCCGCTGTCTTCCCCTTTTGCAGAAGTTTTTCCGCGCGATCCATCCGCCGGATAATTTCGGCCCGGTCCACTCGCTTAGTCGTATCAGGCATGGGAAGATGGCGAGGCAGAGGACGCCCCATGAAAATTCTAGGAGCACTTCGCGCCCGCAACAATGAAGTAAGGGGAACTGGAATTACCAAAGTCATCTCCGGGAAAAAATTCGGGGCTGGTTCCACATAAGCGCCCTTTCTGGATCGGTAGATCAATGATCGTTACTGCATTCTTGCAGTCAACCTGAGCGAAAAGCGCCACTGCAGGCCCTCTCCGCACTGGTTACATAAGTTCGCCCTTTTCCCCGTTTCCGCTACAGTTCTGCTGCCTCGCCCCTTTACGCTGAAGGCGACGCCATGCGTCAGATTTTCACATGCGGATTCAGTCCGCGTTCTTGAAAAGGGCGGCGCTTGTTGCTGGCACTCATCCTGCTGCTTCACGATGATCGTCTACTTATCTGGCCATTACTTGGGGTTGTGGCCGGGGCATACATTTTCTATCTCGGATTCCGTACTCTTGGGATGCGGCGGCTTATCCTGAACACTCCCACCTCAAAGATCCGCAGCGCCTCTATGGGACTGGTGGAGTTAAGCGGTCTGGCCGTCGGTCCGCATACCATGCCCGCGCCCATTACTGGTGTACCTTGCTTTTACTTCCGCACCACCGCATGGGAGTTGAAGCAGTCAGGCAGAAATAAATCATGGCAGCAGGTCGCCGACGAAAGCCTGCATCTGCCTTTTTTCCTCGATGACAATACCGGACAGGTGCTGGTGGATCCCCAGGGTGCGGAAATGGACATTCACCGCGACTTTTATCAGGAATTCGGCTCTTCTTTCTTTCCCTCTACCTCTGATACTCCGCCTGCGGTAGCTCAATTCCTGGCGCGTCACGGGGTGGACTTCTTCCAGAACAAAGTGAAGGTGGAAGAATATTGCATCAAGCCCAAAAATGCGCTTTTCGTTCTTGGAACACTGGCGGAGAATACTGGTGCCTGCGTGAGTGACGTTCCCGTCCCTACACTTTCCTCTGACCACTTCAAATATGTTTCGGGAATTCCTGGCGTGCTGCGAGGCCAATTCCCAAATCCTTTTCGACTTATTGCGACGACTCAAACGGCAACTGCGCCTCAGGTCATTCGTCTGGAAGGCAACGCCAAACCCTCGGCCTCAACCGACATGACCCATCAGGAAAAAGTGGCGAGCGCGCTGCTCCGCGCCGGGATAAATAATCCCGCTGCCTGGTATGCCGCCGGCTTGAATCCGGCAACCGGCCTTGCACTTTCAACCTCAACCGGGTCTTTAGGGGGAGGAGCGGCAGCCGTGGCCCTCGCACCAGAGCGAGCGCCCGTGGCAGCGCAATTTGATCTGCACCCGCCGGTAGTGTTGCGCAAAGGCTCGCATGACCCCGCCTTCTTCATTTCCTGGAGAAGCCAGCGGGACCTGGTTCGATCAATGGGCTGGAGGTCGGTGTCCATGATCTGGGGCGGACCCGCCCTGACGCTGCTTTCGATCTACATTCTCTTGGCGCATTTTGGACTGTTATGACATTTCTCAGTCAACCGATCTCTGGCAACAATTAGGAGGATCAATGAATACCCTGATTACACTCGCATTTCTGTTCACCGCAGCAGGAATTGTCTGGTATGTAGTGACAATCTTCAACGGCCTGGTCGCGCTAAAAAACGATATCGACAAGGCGCTGGCTAACATCGACGTCGTGTTGAAGCAGCGGCATGATGAGTTGCCCAAATTGCTCGACGTCTGCAAGGGTTACATGAATTTCGAGCGGGATACGCTGCAAAAAATCACCCAGGCCCGCAACATGTACCAACAGGCCGTTTCGGTAAACGAGAAGGCGCAAGCGGACCAGAAGATGACTTCCGCGTTGGGAGGGCTTTTCGCGGTGGCCGAAAATTATCCCGAGCTCAAGGCAAATTCAAACTTCATGCAGCTTCAGAACCGCATAACGCAGCTGGAAAGCCAGATCGCGGACCGGCGCGAGTTCTACAACGATTCCGTAAACACCTTCAACATCCGCATTCAGGAAGTGCCGGACACTTTCATCGCCAGTTTCATGAGCCTGTGCCCGCGGCAAATGTTCAAGGTGGAGGAAGAAGACAAGACTGACGTCCCCATGACGTTCGCTGCGGCGGCAAAGTAAAACACGTTTGCTGCGGCCGTTAAGTGAACCGCGGCGGTTAAGTGAAATAAGATCAGGGGCGCCCCTTCGTACGGCTAGCGCATGGAGGTGGCGGCCCCGATTGCCCACCCAATCGCTAACGCGAATCTGACCTCGCAAAGACTGACGGGCCCATTCCGTCTCTCGCCCTGGCAATAAACCCTCGCCTTGACAAACTCTTGTCGTCGGCGTACCACTTCTCCGCAACGAAATCAGTAGTGGAGGTGAGCATGAAGCGCATGTTTTGGTTGCTGTCGATGACGTTTGTGGCGGGCGCGGCATTAGGATCGTTCGGCATCCGCCTGTTGAGCGCCCAGGAATCGTTGAAGACCGGCACCGTGCTGCAGCGGACGGAACTGAAGGGGGCCAGCGGACTTGAAGCCATTCTGGTGCTTCGCGAACTTCCGCCCGGAAAAGAAAGCGGCAGGCACACCCAGTCTGGAAACGAAATCGTTTACATCGAGTCAGGATCGGTCACGCTGGAAATTCAGGGTAAATCCCCGAAAACAGTCAATGCCGGAGAGGCATTCACCACCTCGGCGGGTGAAGTGCACAACGTGAAAAATACCAGCGCTACGGAGCCTGCCAAAGCGCTTGCTTTTTACATCGCTAAGAAAGGAGCTCGTCTCGACGATCTTTCCGTCCCCGCAAAATAAACTGTCGGCGGTATTACATGTACGTATTCCGCTGTCACGAAACTTGCCTGATCTCATATGCGTCACTAGAATGACGCCGTTCCCGTCGTCCAAAATTCTTGCACTCTGAGGAGAGATATGAAAACAAGAACCATAATATTGAATTTGGCTACGTGCTTTGTCCTGGCCGCCCTGGGCTTCGCCGCCGACAACCCGAACATGGGTACGTGGAAGCTTAACGAGGCAAAATCGAAGATTCCAGCCGGGATGACGAAGAACAGCACCGTGGTCTATGAGGCTGCCGGCGATAACATAAAAGTCACGGTGGATGGCACCGATGCCGCCGGCAATGCGTCCCACAACGAGTGGACGGGAAAGTTCGATGGGAAAGACTATCCGCTCACCGGAGACCCGAGTGCAGACGCCCGGGCTTATAAGAAAATTGGTCCTCGCACTCTAGAACTGACCAACAAGAAAGACGGCAAAGTTACCACAAGCGGCCGCATCGTCGTATCGGCGGACGGCAAGACCCGTACCGTCACCGTCAGCACTAGGGACTCTAACGGCAAGAACGTTAAGATGACTTCGGTCTACGACAAGCAATAGCTGACTGCCGGATGCCGTTCGAACGATCGGACTATTTTCGAACCCTTTGATTGGCCCTTGATCCCGATCCTTTGACAATCAATGGGACCCTTAAATAAGAAGCCGCCCGATATTGGGCGGCTTTCTTATTCCAAATTTGCTTCG
>JAFAWN010000038.1 GCA_019241735.1 Terriglobales bacterium | reverse complement strand
CATCTATACAGCTCCGAATGCCGTGGACAATGAATTCTTCATGCAACGCGCAGCCGAGGTGCGCGAAAGTCCGGAGGTAATTCGCAAGAGCCTGGGACTGCCCAGCCGATTCTTCCTCTTCGCTGGACGACTGGTGCAAGAGAAAGGTGTCTTTGATCTTCTCGACACATACAAAAGGATGCCGCCGAAGCTTCGGGAATCGGTGGCCCTCGTCTTTGCGGGAAACGGTGCCGCACGCCGGCAATTGGAAGACTCGGCACGGAGCATCTCGCCGGGTTCCGTTTATTTTCCTGGCTTCCTTCAGCGGGAGCAACTGGCAAGCTATTATGCCCTGGCGGAAGCGCTGGTGCTCCCCACCCATAGCGACCCTTGGGGACTGGTGGTGAATGAGGCTATGGCTTGTGGTTTGCCGGTTATTGTCAGCAGCGCCGCCGGATGCGTCGCCGACCTGGTGCAGGATGGCTGGAATGGACGTGTAATTGCCGCCGGCGATGTGATTCAGTTGGAAGCAGCAATGTCCGCACTTGCAGCAGAAGCGGAACTGCGAAAAGCCATGGGGATGCGCAGCGCCAGCCGCATCTTAAAATACTCGCCTCAGGCGTGCGCCGCTGGGTTGGCGGAGGCTTGTTTGAAATCTGCGCGTGAAACGCCCGCGGCAATGGATAGATGAACGTGACTCGTCAACTCGACAGACTTGCCGGCCCAGCGGCCCTTATTCTGGCCTGTTTGTTCGGGTCATACATCGTCCTGCGCGCCCCCGGCTACGCAACCAGCACCCAGTACCTGTCAGGCCTGATATTTCTTGAAGTTTTACTGGCCGCAACATGGAATTTTCGGCAAAGGTTCCTGCCACTTTTGACGCTGGCATTTTTTTGGGCGGGCATGAACGTCCCTCTGAGTTCGACATGGAGCGCGGGACGATGGCTGGTGCTTGGAACTGGAGCGGTCGCGGGTTTCATCCTGTACATGAAAGACCGCCGTCATTATTTTGGTGGCTTCCACCTGGCAGCGCTGTTCTGCGTACTGGCTGCGCTGGTTTCAACCCGGGTATCAGCGTATCCGGCGCTGGCATCATTGAAGTCGCTCAGCCTGCTGGGAATGTTTCTTTACGCCGCCTCCGGGGCCAGGCTCGCGCTGATAGGTAGAGAGGAGAAGTTTGTTTCCGGCCTGCTCAAGGTTTGTGAGTTCATTGTTTATCCCACGGCAATCTTTTATTTTTTCTTTCATCTAGCGCTGTTCGGCAATCCCAATTCCCTGGGCGCGGTATTTGGAGTGACCGTCGTCCCTGTCATGCTGTGGGGAATTCTGGTCAGCGAGGGTACTCTCCGGAGGCGCCGAACCTTTGCTTTTACCGTGGCGCTTGTCATTTTGCTGAGCAGTTACGCGCGCGCCGGTATCGCCGCCGCCTCCGTGTCGTGTGTATTGATGTGCGTGGGTTTGCGGCGTTATCGGCTGCTGGTGAAAGGCGCCGGGTTAGCATTGTTGGCCGCCGCCCTCGTCGCCGCGAAAATCCCCCTGGAAGCGGAGTTGACTGGACAGCCGGTCACCATGACCTCAGCATTTATTTATAAGGGACACACTGGCGACATTCTCGGCTCGCGCAGATCGGTTTGGGACCAGACTTCCGACGTGATTCGCGACCATCCGTGGTTCGGCAGCGGATTCGGTACCAGTAACACCACAGCAGAGGTCACGCGCCACGATTGGAGTGCTGCTTCGTTGCCCGAATCAATGCGCGAGCATGGCAATAGCTACCTGGAAATTACGGAGTGGGTGGGTCTGCTGG
The DNA here is from genome assembly GCA_019241735.1 of Terriglobales bacterium. Taxonomy (GTDB): domain Bacteria; phylum Acidobacteriota; class Terriglobia; order Terriglobales; family Acidobacteriaceae; genus JAFAWN01. The sequence continues at coordinate 4,295 of JAFAWN010000038.1, read as the reverse complement.
GTGTCACTCCTTTTTTTGCGCTCGTGTTTCTGGTTTTCTTGAACACCAGAAAAGTATTCCTGTGGGTGCGGAAAACCAATGATTCCCATTTTTACGGAATTCCTTTTGCTGCGGTTCTCATCGCCGGAATCGTGCATGCGGGTTTTGAAGACTGGCTATTTGCGGTGGGATATTATCTCTGCGTTATCTTCTGGGTTTTCGCGTTTATGCTCGTAGATGTGCTTGCCCCCGCCAGCGCCCGACTCCCCGAAACCGAAGCGCCCGCGTGGCCCGCTCCCGCCGGGATGGTCAGCTCAATCCGGTGATCAAGCTGTTCCTCAATGGCATCGCTGCAAGTGCCGGCGGCGGATTGACCTACCTGCGCAATGTTGCCCCTCACCTCTCCGCACGCGGTGATGTTCAAACCACCCTCGCATTGAGTTCCGGGCGGCGCGCCGAGTTCGAGAATCTGCCTCGCACCTCACTGCTTGAATTTAAACCTACACGGAGTGCCGCCGGGCGTTTTTGGCTCGAGCAAACCCGGCTGCCAGCAGCCATTCGGCGCAGCGGCGCGGATGTTCTGATCTCTGCCGGTAATTTCGCCTTACGACGGTCTCCGGTTCCGCAGATACTGCTCTCCGGAAATTCTCTTTACACCTCTGCCGATTTTTACCGCGATTTGCGGTCGCGCCGGGAATATAGGATGTGGTTTGGCACGCGCATACGCGGCATTCTTGCCAGACGATCGCTCCACTGGGCCAAGAGCACGGTGGCGCCCAGCGCGGCTTTTGCCGACCAGTTACGGCGGTGGAGCGGGGTTGACGTTCTCTCCATCCACCACGGCTTTGATCATGAACAGTTTCATGACAGCAGTACACCGCTGTCAGAAAGCATTCAGACGAAACTAGAGGGCGCAGATGATGCCTTCCGCGTGCTGTTCGTCAGCCACTACTCTTATTACCGGAGTTTTGAGACCTTAATTTCAGCCCTGCCTTTTTTGAAGGCGGCGGCCGGCGGACGGAAGTTCCGCCTGGTGCTGACATGCAATCTCAACAGCAACGACCATGGCGGCTATCGCCCGGAAAAAGCCAGAGCTCTGATTCGAAAATTGGGGGTCAGTGAAGAAGTGGTCGAGCTGGGAACCCTGCCCTACCGTGCGTTGAGTCATTTGTATCGCAGCTGTCACCTTTACGCGACCCCGGCCTACACGGAAACATTCGCTCACCCGCTGGTCGAGGCGATGTCTTCCGGACTCCCTATCGTCGCCTCCGATCTCCCCGTGCACCGCGAAATTTGCCGAGATGCGGCCCTGTACTTCCCCCGTTTCTCGCCCCAGGATCTTGCCGCGCGAGTCCTGGAAATCGCTTCGTCTCCCGGTGCCGCGACGGATCTCAGAACAAGAGGTATCGCGCGGTCGCGGGCTTTCAGCTGGAAGAACCACGTGCAACAAATCCTGGAGTTGGCGGCAACGCTGATGGAATCGCGGCGGGCGGTGCAACACTGAACATAGCTCTGGATATGGATCAATCTTCTTGCGCGCAGAGGTCCAACATCGCTTCGCGAACTTTGTCAGATAACGCATCCATGTCTCGCAAGCCGTACCCGGCGGACGAGATTGGCCTGCCTATCCGCATCTCCAGCGGACGGCATTTTATGTGGTAAGTGTCCATTGGCAGCAGTTCGTAAGTGCCCACCAGCGCGATCGGCACCACGTCAACCTTCGCCTTGATTGCCAGAAAAAATGCTCCGGCGAGGAAGGGCTTAATCGCGCCATCCGGAGTGCGCGCTCCCTCGGGAAAAATTACCAGCGGCATTCCTGCCGCCAGCCCCTTCAAGGCGGAGCGGACGCTGCGGATCGAGTGCGCCGGATTCTGCTGGTCAATACAGATCTGCCCCGAGCGTTTCAAATGCCATCCCACAATCGGATACGTCAGCAATTCTTTCTTGAAGATGATACGGAACGGGAAGGGCAGGTACGCGTATAGCAAAGGAATATCCATTGCCGATGCATGATTCACCGCATAAATATGCGGCCGGGAGCGGTCGAGATTCTCCAGCCCTGTTACCTTGACCGGCGAATGGATCGTTTCCATGATCAGCAGCGACCATAGCCGTGCGAATCGATGCAAGATGCGTTCTTTATTTCCGAAGAAAGATACTGGAACGGAAATAATTCCCAGTGCGAGCGTGTAAAACCAGATGAGCGGGTCAAAAATCAGGTAAGAGCGGAGGCGGCTGAAAATGCCGTACTTGCGCGGGCGATTCGCGGTTGTTGAGGGACCACGCATCGCCGCGGTCCCACTCTTTTCCTCGACCGCTTCATCCACTTTCGGCATCGAGGGCTAAATCCTCAGTCCCAGCGCGTTCATCGCCTTACCCACAATGTAGATCGAGCCGGTTATTACGATTACTCCATCGGCACCCGCGAACTTTTGCGCCGCTTCCAGCGCCGAAGGCACATCGCCGGATAGGATAATTTCTACAGAGGTACGAATTGCCGCCCCGCGGATTTCATCAGTCGTTGCCGATCGCGGGTTGTTCGCGACGGTAACTATCACCCGCTCGGCCAGGGGAAAAAGAATCTCCGTCATCTGCGGGATAGCTTTATCGCGCATCGCGCCGAAAATGAAAATCAGCCTACGGTCCGGATAGCGCGCGGACAAAGTCGATCGCAGCGCCCAGGCGCCGGCCGGATTGTGCGCGACGTCAAAAACATACTCCGGATGTTCTTTGGTGGCCGCAACCATCTCAAAACGCCCAGGCCACCGCGTCTCTCGAATGCCGCGAGCGATGGAATCGGGCGTGATCGCAAACCCCTCGTTCGCAAGTTCGACCGCAGCCGCGATTGCCAGCCCTACGTTTCTTAATTGATGGCGCCCAACCAGTGGAGTCTCTACCACAATTTCCGATCCCATCACGTATAGCGGGTAACGGGAGACGCAATCGCGGGCAGCGCCTGCGAAGTAGGACGGACTGGCCGGAGACACCGGCGGCACGTACGGCACTGCGCTGACCACGCTGGCGTCCAGTTCGAGCGCAGTATTTCCTATTACGTCGTTCGCCTCGGGCTGTTGCGGCAATGTGACCACCACGCCACCGGGCCGCATGATCCCCGCCTTCTCGCGAGCAATTGCGCCCACCGTCTCGCCGAGGAATTTCTCATGATCAAGGGAGATGTCGGTAATGACGCTCAGGATCGGCTCTACGACGTTGGTCGCGTCCAGCCGGCCTCCCATACCGACTTCCAAAACTGCCAGGTCGAGATTCTGCTGGGAAAAAAATTGGAACGCGATGGCGGTAAGCATTTCGAAAAAGCTGGGATGCCACGGCAGTTTTCCACTTCCCACCAGGTGCTCCGCAATGCGCTCAGTGGTCGCGTACAGCGAGGCGAAATCTTCATCCCCAATTTCCGTTCCATTCACCCGAATACGCTCGTTTACCCGCACCAGATGTGGCGACGTATAAAGTCCGGACCTCAGCCGAGAGGCCTTCAGGATCGAGGCCAGCGTAGCCGCGGTTGAACCTTTGCCATTGGTTCCCGCAATCAGCACGTTGCGAAAGCGGCGCTCAGGGTTTCCCATCGCGTGCAATAGCACTCGCATGTACGCCAGGTCGAACTTGCGGGAGGGCGTGTCCGCCAGTTCGTAACCGAGAGCGTAGATGTGGGCTACAGCAGCTTCGTAAGACATTGGGGTTTGTGCGGCCGAGGCGGACTGGTATCACCCTCCGCCGACTCCGCAAGAGTATCAGTTTCGGTTTAGGGTTCGCATCAATCGCAGGTTTGCTGATGCAGAGCGAATTGCCCTGCTAGGCGGACGCCCGCCGGGTGGAGTTTGCGGAGTGATTCATGAACTCCAGTGCCCGGGCAATATAAGGCTTTATATCTTTGCGTTCCACGACTGCATCCAGCATCCCATGCTCAAGCAGAAACTCACTGCGCTGGAATCCCGGTGGCAGCTTCTGGCGTATGGTCTGTTCGATCACGCGGGGGCCGGCGAAGCCTATCAGGGCGCCAGGTTCGGCGATATTCAAATCTCCCAGCATGGCGAAGGAAGCGGTCACGCCTCCGGTGGTCGGATCCGTCAATACCGAGATGTACGGCACCCCGGCATCATCCAAACGCGCAAGCGCAGCGGTAATTTTTGCCAGCTGCATCAGGCTTACTACACCTTCCATCATCCGGGCGCCGCCTGACGCGGAAACAATTACCAACGGGATGCGAGCTTCCGTCGCATGCTCGATCGCTCGCGTTATGCCCTCTCCGACAACCGCACCCATGCTGCCACCGATGAAGGAGTACTCCAGAGCGCAGGCGA
>JAFAWN010000237.1 GCA_019241735.1 Terriglobales bacterium | reverse complement strand
ATTAACAGCATAACTATGAGCTGTAAAAAGCTCTGTGTTTGTCCCGTAGGCAGACTGCTGCTGATTACGCGGGAAAAGAAATAAGCCCCGATAATGCCGAGGACGCTCCCGATGACAGCCCCAATCAGGCGGCTCAGGCTGACGCGGTGCAATCGCCATTCGAACAGAACAATAAGGGCGCCCGTGGCGGCGCCAATTGCAGCGTCCAGATTGGAGCTCAGGCCAAAAGGCTGGATCCGGTAGCAAGTAAGCGCAACGACAATAACAAAAAGAAAACGAATGAATAATAAATCCACCGAGAAGCCCCCTCGGAATGTCGCTATGAATGTTTTCGGCACTGGCTGGTAAACCTAAACAGCCAGCATTGATGACAAACAATCGAAAAATTAAACTTACTTGTCGCCGCCCATGAATGGGGATGCGTAAATAATCCAGAGGAAGTATATACCCCATGACGCCATCTCGGCGTGATTTGAAGACTACTCCCGACGTGCTAACGAGCGAATCCGCTGTGCGTCCAATAGCGTGATCGCGCTTATATGTGAGGGAACTTCCAAAGCACACTAAGCGTATAGAAAGTTGGGCGTGCGTAAGCTGGTTTGTTGTTCAGCTATGCCGCTTTCCAGGCAGAGTTAAGAGTAGAAGAGGATAAGAGTCAGGGGTTAGGGACTGTTTCACTTTCGGTTTGGCGGCCCAGGTGGAACAATCCCGAGTGAAAATACGCGACCTTGCGGTCACGGTCTTTTACATAACCCCGAGGCAGCATTGTAGGCCTTTCAGCAAGAAACGCAAATTGCCTATCAGGCCAAGCCTCGCCCGTCCAACGCCGCCCATAGCCGGCTCCCGACGTTTCTCGGGAGAGAAAAGGTGATATGCAAGAATCCGGAATTGTCAAAAGCATACTGGCAGGACTTGTTTTGCTGGTTGCAACCAGTGCGATGGCGGCAAACAAAGGGTCACTGCAAGTCGGCAACTCGATTAGTGTCAACGGAACACAACTGCAGCCGGGCAATTACAAGCTGCAATGGGAGGGCAATGGGCCGAATGTCGAGCTGAGTATCTTGAAGGGCAAAAACGTCGTAGTAACTACCACCGCCCACGTCATCGAACTGTCCAGCCCGGCTATGGGTGACGCTGCGACCGTCCAGACAAGTGGGGATGGCACTAGATCGCTGGCCGAAGTTCGCTTCGGGGGCAAACGATTCGCGCTTGCGATCGGTGACGCAGCCCCCAAGGCGGAAATGCAAAGCAGCGCGAAGTAGCAGCAAACTATCGGAAACCGGGGAGCGCCCAGGCTCCCCCATTTTTTGCGGTGCCAGGCTGAGATTGCTATCAGGAAATCTGTTCGCGCAGGCGGCGCGACAAGTTCAGCGCCAGGGAGCGATAAAATCGTGACGCCAGGTGGGGGAACAATTCGAAGAGGTCAGCCAACTTCTCCCACTCAATCGCAAATGCCTCCACTTCCTTTTCGGCGGTAACTGTGGCGCTTGCAATTGTATTTTCGAGGAAGGCCATCTCGCCGCAAATCCCTCCCGGCCCAATCCTCGCCACCTCGGTGCCGGCAGCGGTTACTTTTAGCTCGCCTTCCACAAGCAAGTACACAATTTTTGATCGTTTTCCCGCTTGAATCAGGACATCCTGCTTCTTGAAGGTTACCGGAGTTGTCTTATCTATGATTAACGTCCAATCATTCGTGGTCAAAAATTCCAGACGGTTGACAGCCGTCCGCAGTACTGCCAGGATTCGTTGCTTCGAAGACTCTCTACTTTTCTGCATTCGGCTCTCAGTTGCCACCCAAAAAGAATAGCAGAGATGCATCAGAATTCAGAACGAGTTTGTATCCCGCCGACCGAAGCTTGGCAGTGGGGGCGACTTGCGCGTGCAGCCTGGGCCGTCATATAGTCCGCGCAAGAGAAAGAATGAAACATCTATTGAATTGGTTTCTGAGTGCACTGGCAGTGTGGATGGTCGCGCATCTGGTCCCGGGGTTCCGGGTCTCAGGACCTGTCGCCGCGCTTATCGCCGCGCTGGTCATTGGTTTTGTGAATGCCACCCTGGGAGTGTTTATTAAGATCGCCACACTTCCTTTGACCCTGCTGACTCTGGGAATCTTCTGGCTGGTGATCAATGGCGTCATGATCGAGGTCGCGTCGGCAATTGCGCCCGGCTTCCATGTCGATTCATTCGGCGCTGCTTTTTGGGGCGCAATTGTACTTAGCCTGGTTAACATGCTGTTTCGCAGGCTGGTGAGCACCGGCGTTCAGCGTGATTCATAATCTGCATTGTTGACTTGGTAGTCCTCGGCATGCGACGTTCGTAGCGGAGCTGGAAAGGGGGCGGCTTGCGAGTAACCATCTGCGCGATCTCACTGTGTTTTGCGTTCTTTTTCCCGCAATTTGCCCACTCCCAAACATTCACGATTGAGGGAACGGTCCGCGACGGCAGCGGGGCAGCAATAGCTGGCGCCATCGTTAGCTTGCGCGGCGGAGACTACCAAACTCATATTCAGAATGCTCGTTCACAAACTGATGGCGCCGGCCGCTTCAAATTAGCTGAAGTGAGGCAGGCGGCAGCGGTCATCCACGTCGAAGCCGCGGGATTCGCTGCCGTGGATGCCAACTGGACCACCGATCAACAAGAGTTGCAGATTGTCTTGAGGCCTATCGGGGTCAGTGAGCAGGTGATTGTTTCGGCGGCCCGCATCCAGACTCAGCTGGACGAATCTCCCGGGAGCGGTATAGTTTTTTCCCGCGTCAACATTGCCGCCGCGCCCAGCCTTACCGTGGACGATATGCTGCGCCAGGTTCCCGGTTTCTCGTTGTTCCGGCGGACCAGCAGCCGGTTCGCCAATCCCACAACAATGGGAGTCTCCCTGCGCGGCCTGGGAGCAAGTGGCGCAAGCCGCGCCATTGTGCTTGAGGATGGAGTGCCGTTATCCGACCCTTTCGGCGGGTGGGTTTACTGGGAACGAGTGCCACCCGAATCGCTGTCTGGCGCCGAAATCTTCCGTGGCGGCAGTTCAAGCTTGTATGGCAGTGGCGCCTTGGGCGGCGTGGTTCAACTGTTCAGTCGAGAACCGTCGGGGCCGGTCTTATCGGTTGAGACCTCTTACGGAAATGAAAATACTCCGGACCTCTCTCTCTGGACCGGAGAGAAGTGGGGGCCATGGGACGCAGAGCTCGAGGGCGATCTATTCAGCACCGGCGGTTACTTGCTGGTTCCATCTTCGGAACGCGGCAGTGTCGATACTCCAGTTAATTCTGAGCATGGAGACATTGGTGCCGGGGTCGGGCATCAGATAGGAGCGGCTGGAAGGGCCTTTTTGAAGGGCTCATTTTTTGACGACTCTCGGAACAACGGCACCCATATCCAGACGAATGAAATTCGGATCGCCCACGCCGGAACTGGGATTGACATTGGCTTGGGTAACTTCGGTTCAGTCGTCGCGCGTGCATATGGCGATGCGCAAAGGTATCGTCAGGATTTTTCTGCGATTGCCTCTGACCGGATGAGCGAGTCGCTTACCAATGTTCAGCACGTTCCGGCGCAGGACGCCGGCATTAATGCGCAGTGGGCGCGCGCTTTCGGCAAGATTCAGACGCTACTGGCAGGAGTCGATTTCCGGGAGGTCATAGGATCAAGTGACGAGCAGATTTTCTCGTCCGCAACCGGCACCCTGATGCATACCTTTAACACCACCTCCGGAGGCCGGCAACGCAATTTGGGCTTTTTCGGTGAGGATATTATCCGCATCCGGAAGTGGACAGTGATTGCCTCCACTCGGGTGGATGATTGGCGCAATTACCGCGGGATTCTAGACAAAATTCCGGTCACCGCGAAGGCGTCTCCGGCCTTTACAAACTATCCGGATCGATCTGAGTCCGCGTTCAGTCCCCGCTTGTCATTGATCAGGCCGATAACCTCGAACATCTCCGTCACCGCTTCCGGCTACCGCGCGTTCCGGGCTCCCACACTGAATGAGCTCTATCGAAGCTTCCGCCAGGGCAATGTCATCACCAGTAATAATCCAGACCTGCGAGCTGAGAGGCTGACCGGAGCGGAAGGCGGGGTGAACGCTGTTGCTCTCGCCGGAAGGTTGCGCCTGCGCGGAACTTACTTCTGGAGCGAGATTGTCAATCCCATTGCGAATGTAACCTTAGCTACGACGCCCACCTTAATCACGCGCCAGCGGCAGAACCTGGGCCGGACGCAATCTCAGGGCCTCGAATTGGACGCGGTGCTTCAACTTAGTGAGAGCGTCGGACTGGCTGGCGGTTACGCCTTCACCGATGCGACGGTGTTGTCGTTTCCGGCAGAGACAGCGCTTCAAGGACTCAGAATTCCTCAGGTGCCGCGCCAGCAGTTCACCCTGGAGGCGCGCTACTGGAACCCGTCAAAACTGATGCTGACGCTGCAGGGAAGATTCGTTGGCACTCAATACGATGATGATCAGAATCTTCTGCCGCTAGACCGCTTCTTTACCGTGAATTTCATGGCTTCGCGCAACCTGGGGCGGGGAGCGGCGATTTTCGCCGCCGCAGAAAACCTGTTTAACGAACGCTATGTCGTAGCTTTAACCCCCATCCAGAACCTGGGCCCGCCAATCCTATTCAGAGTTGGCCTCAAACTCGACATCCCGACCCGCTAACTACGGGGCCTCTGAATTCACTGACATTTAATGTTCCTGCAACACTACTGCAACACCACGCGGCCAGACTTGAAGCAGATGCTCCCAAGTTTTCTGACCGCAGAGAATCGTCATTCTACCCATAGCCCGTCTTATGAGGCCCCCGGGGGGAAGCCGCTGGTTTTCGTGGTCGAGGATGATGCGGATATTGCCCGATTGATTTGTTTTCATCTGAATACAGCTGGATACTCTACCCGTTGGTTTTCTAAATCATCATCGGTCGTCGACGAAGCATTGAGGGAGCTTCCGTCCCTGTTTTTGTTGGATATCATGATTCCTGGTAGCGACGGCTGGGATTTGTGCCGCCAGATCCGAGCCAGCAAGCCGCTAGCTGGCGCGCACGTCATTTTCCTCACCGCAAAGACCGCAGAAACTGATCGCATACGAGGGCTGGAACTAGGCGGCGACGATTACATTATTAAGCCCTTCAGTCCGCGCGAGCTCATTGCCCGAATCCGGGCCGTTCTCCGTCGCTCCAGAGACTCTGCGGAGCCGGAAGTGCTGAAGCTGGGATACCTGGAAATCGATTCCTATTCCATGATCGTCAGGGTGGCTGGAGAGAGCATACCCACCACGACGCGGGAGTTTCGCCTTCTCCAATACCTGGCGCGCCACGCCACTCGGGTATTTACTAGAGATCAGCTGCTTGACGCAGTTTGGACGGACGGGTCCTTCGTTACACCCAGGTCAGTTGACGTGTACATTCGGCGACTGCGGGAGAAGATAGAGCCCGACCCGGATAATCCCTCGTACCTGAAAACGGTGCGCGGAATTGGATACCGCGTCGACATTCCTAAACAGTCCTGAATTTGGGACCGGGCTACCCAGCCATCGCCGTACTTAGTGCGGCGAGGAAGCAGGATTTAGTGTCCCTTCAGTGGTGATCCGGGTGGCCTTGCGAATTTCCTGGGCAATGGCCGCCAGGTCGTTGCTGGTGCGGGCAGGTTCGCCGGCGGAGATGACGGAGCTGGCAGCGAGCGTGAACATCAGCGCGTCCTCTTGCTTGTCGAAATAAAGCACAACTTGACTTGCTGCCATAAAAATCTCCTAAATCGGTAGCCTTCCTCCGGAAACCCTGTAAGAGGTATAGTACGTCTTATCAGGCTAAGGAAAGTAGGTAACTCTCTGGGTTCGCCCGGTTGGAATGTCCGGTTGCGGGAGATTGTCATGAGTCGGAAATCGACGTGGTTTTTGTTGCCCTGGTTGCTGGTTACCGCAGCTTTCGCTCAGAAAGAGATCCCGCCGGCGGGCAAAATTAAGCGGTCACAGCTAGTCGCCTGGAGCGAAATGCAGGCTGCGGAACCCGTCGGTCAAAGCAAGCCGGGTGGCATGCCCACTCCTGATCCAAAGCCAGAGACGCAGCCCCAACCGAACTCGCCTTCTTCCAATCCAGCGCCGCCGGCGCGCCCTCAAGCCCCTGACGCTGACACCCAGAACAAGAATGAGGTACCGGCGGCCCAAACCTTCACCGGAACCATCCGCAAGGAAGGGGACACTTTCGTTTTAAAGGTGTCCGACACCACGTCGTACAAACTGGATGATCAGGACAAGGCGAAGCAGTTTGACGGTCAGCGGGTGCGGGTAACCGGTTCGCTCGAAACCAAGCTCAATTTACTCCATGTCCAGAAGATAGAATCGCTTTCTTAGCTTTCCCTTCGCCTCCTGCCGCCGGTCGAGCCGAATAGAATGTTACATTGGACAGATTCATGTCTGCCCCGGAATCCCGCTTTGTCAAGGCTTGCAGGGCCCTGCCCGTGGACCGGACGCCGGTCTGGTTTATGCGCCAGGCAGGGCGTTACATGGCGCAGTACCGCGCAGTCCGCAAGCAACATTCGCTGATCGAAATCTGCAAGAATCCAATTCTCGCCGCCGATGTGACCATCACCGCCGCTGAGGCTTTGGGCGTCGATGCGGCAATTATTTTCGCGGATCTGCTCCTCCCCCTCGAGGTCATGGGGGTGCCGTTTCACTTCTCCGGCGAGGGCCCCGTGATTGACCGCCCCGTGCGGACTCAAGCGGATATCGAAGGACTCCGCACCGACTGCGCAGCTGACCTGGGTTACGTTTCCGAGGCGGTGAGTCTGGTGTGCAAGCACTTTGGGCCGCGCTTGCCGGTAATCGGATTCTGCGGCGCGCCATATACCCTCGCTAGTTACATGATTGAAGGCGGGTCATCACGTCATTACATACAAACGAAGTCAATGATGTATTCCTCCCCCGCCGCTTGGAATGACTTGATGCGAAAGCTGGTCGCAGTTGTTTCCGAGTACGCGCTTGAGCAGGTGAAAGCCGGGGCGGATGCGATCCAGATTTTTGACAGTTGGGTGGGCTGCCTTGGAGTGGAGGATTACCGCTCGTACGTGCTGCCTCACGCCATCGAATTGGTGCGAGCAGTACAACAAGGCGGAGTGCCCGTAATTTATTTTGGTACCGATACCGCCACTCTGTTGCCTGCCATACAGCAGACCGGCGCTGAGGTAATCGGCCTCGACTGGCGAATTCCGCTGCATGAAGGCTGGAGCAGGCTAGGTTTTAAAGGCGCTGTGCAGGGCAACCTTGATCCAGTCATTCTTTTTTCGGGATGGAAAAACATCAGGCTCAGAGCGGAGGAGATCCTGAAGTTTGCAGCCGGCCGCCCCGGCCACATTTTTAATCTGGGCCACGGTATTTTGCCGGAAACTCCCTTCGCCGACGTTAAAGCCTTGACGGAATTTGTTCAGCAGTCTTCAGCCAAAGGACACTCCCGTGGGGAATGACAATTTTGGATTGGAACGCGGTAAGAAAGACGGCACCCCGGCAGTCCTATTACTGGCGCACGGAAGCCCTGATTGCCCTGAGGATGTGCCGGAATTCTTGAAGAACGTTACCGGGGGCCGCGCGCTTCCGCCTGAACTGGTGGATGAAATCACTCACCGTTACGGGCTTATCGGGCGCTCGCCGTTGACTGAACTGACCCTGAAACAGGGTGAATTGCTGGCCCGCGAACTACAGCTTAGGGTTTATGTCGGAATGCGCAACTGGAAACCCTATATTGCGGATGCCATTCGGAGCATGATCGCCGACGGCGTCGAGAGCAGTGTCGCTATTTGTATGGCGCCGCAAAATTCACGCACCAGCGTCGGACTCTACCAGGCGTATGTGAAAAGAGAAAATGTTCCCTTTGCGGTGGAGTTCGTCAAATCCTGGCACGACCATCCGCTGCTGATCGAAGCTTTTTCGGAAAAACTTCTCTGCGGATGGGAGCCTGCCTGCCGTGAATTGGGGGGATCGCTGCCGGTGATTTTCACCGCCCACAGCGTCCCCGAGCGGACGATTATTGACGGCGACCCTTATCAAGAGCAGGCAAAGGAAACAGCATTACTGGTCGCCAATCGCGCATCGCTTGCTTCATCGCAATGGACTTTTGCTTTCCAAAGCCAGGGGGCCTCCGGCGGAGCGTGGATCGGGCCTACGGTTGAATCAACCATCCTCAGGTTAAAAGATGAAGGCCACCGTGGCGTGTTCATTCAGCCTATCGGCTTTCTGTGCGATCACGTCGAAGTTCTCTACGACATTGACGTTGCTTTCGAGCGTTTTGCAGAGAGTGAAGGCATGCGCCTGTGGCGCGCTCAGTCGCTGAATGATTCGCCGACGTTGATCTCGGCGCTGGCCGACCTTGCGAGATCTAGACTTGCATTGCGACATGCAGAGCCTCGCTGCGGGACGCGCTTTTGAATCCCGTGAAACGAATTGCCATTGTTGGCGGAGGCATCTCCGGCCTCTCGGCGGCATTTTCGCTGGAGCAACGGCGGCGCCGCGGAGAAGCGCTCGAATATACATTGTTCGAATCCGGCGATCGTCTGGGCGGCGTGATTCGCAGCGAACGTGTCGATGGATGCCTCGTCGAGGCGGGCCCTGATTCCTTCCTTACTGAGAAACCTTGGGCTGCGGATTTATGCCGGCAACTCGGGATCAGCGACCAGTTAGTCGGATCCAACGACGCGCTTCGAAAAACATACATTCTTCTAAACGGCAAATTGGTGCCGATGCCGGATGGGCTGATGTTCATGGTCCCCACACGAATTCTTCCGGTGATTATGTCTCCTTTGTTCTCCTGGACCACGAAGCTCCGGATGGCCCGGGAATGGTTTTCCCGGCCACGGGCGGGTGCGGATGACGAGAGCGTGGCGTCATTCATCGAACGCCACTATGGGCGCGAAATGGTGCGCCGCCTCGCCGACCCTTTGCTCTATGGCGTCTATGGTGGGGAAGCTACGGAACTGAGCGTGCGGGCTGTCCTCGGGCGTTGGGTTGATATCGAACGAACCCATGGCAGCCTGGGACGGGCGATGGTGGCCTCGCGAAGGAAGACAGCACATGCCGCATATAAGCGATCTCTGTTCACATCTTTGAAAGACGGGATGCAAGGGATAGTGGAAGCGCTGGCCTCACGTTTGCCAGTGTCATCTGTTTCTCTCAAAAAACCTGTGGACGCCATCCAGCGCTTTGACGACGGTTGGAAGGTTTTGGCGGCTTCTGGTGCCTACCACTTCGACGCGCTGATCGCGGCAGTTCCCGCCCACGTTGCGGGATCGCTGCTAGAGGCAGCAGATACCGCACTGGCACGGGAATTACGCGAAATTCGCGGCAGCTCCTCGGTGACCGTGACCATGGGTTTCGACTCTGCGACTCGTTCAGTGCTGCCAAGAGGATTCGGCTTCCTGGTTCCACGCGGTGAAGGGAAGCGTGTGGTTGCGTGCACTTTCGTTCACGATAAATTCCCCGGTCGAACCGCCAATGAATATGCGCTTCTTCGTTGTTTTCTCGGGGGAACGCGCGACCCCGGCACTCTTGACATTTCCGGGGAGGAGATTCTTCGCGTTGTCTGCGATGAGCTTCGTCAAGTTCTTGGCGTCATGGCGGAACCGCGTTTCGTTCGAATATATAGATACAAGAATGCAATGGCCCAGTACGGGGTCGGCCACCTGGATAAGATTGAACGAATTGGGCGCCTGGCGCTGCAGTTGCCTGGGCTGGCTCTTGCCGGCAACGGCTACCACGGCATCGGAGTACCCGACTGTATTCGTTCCGGCCAGCAAGCAGCGGATCGAGTCTGCGCAGGGTTGGGATTACATCAGCAGCAGGCACAACAGATGAGCGTTTAGGAAAATCTCCATGCCATCAATTCTTCTCCCTGACTTGAACGATGGCGGCGGCCAGTTGTTCGGCTGACCACTCGGATTGTTCCTGGGTGATGATCGCTGGAGGGGCAATGAGCACGTGATCGCCTGAATCGCCATCGGTGCACCCCTGGACGGGATACACCAGAAGGCCCCGTTGCATGGCCGCTTCTGCTACTTGTCCGGCGAAGTTGATTTTGGCCGGGAAGCACTGCTTGGATTTTCTGTCAGCCACGAATTCAACCCCCCAAAGCAAGCCGATGCCGCGCACATCGCCGACGGCCTCCAGTTTCCGCAGACCCGCGACCGCCGGGTACAGCTTCGCTGCTGCAGATTCAGGAGATGAAGCATCGGCGGCGTCGATCAAATTGTTCTCTTGAATGAAACTGAGCACGGCACGCCCTGCAGCCAGACATACAGGATGCGAGTTGTAAGTGAAACCGTGGAGGAACGATCCAGAACCGCTGGCAATCGCGTCCACTATTTTTTTTGTGACTAATATCGCGCCCAGCGGCGCGTATCCGCTGGACAGGCCTTTCGCAGCAACAATAATGTCTGGCTTGATATTCCAGTGTTGAACCGCAAAATTCCGGCCGGTGCGCCCCATACCGCTCATGACCTCGTCGGCTATAAGCAAGACTCCACGCTGCCGGCAGATCTCCTCAATCGCGTGGAGATATCCCGCCGGAGGAACTTGTGCTCCCAACGTGGCGCCGCTGACCGGCTCGCATATAAAGGCGGCCACTTCGCCATTCGCCGCGTCAATGGCTGCCGCCAGCTCCGCCGCATACTGCTGTCCACAAAATTGGCATCCATCGGTGCAATCGAAATCACAGCGGTAGCAATAAGGAGCGCCCACGTGGGCAAACTGGCGCACCATGGGAAGATAAGTTTCGCGCCGCCGTTTATTTCCAGAAACGGACAGCGCGCCCAGAGTGGACCCGTGATAACTCTGGGTCCGGCTTAGCACCTGATAGCGCTTTTCCTGGCCGATTTCCACCTGATACTGCCGCGCCAGCTTCAACGCCGTTTCCACGGATTCGGAGCCGCCGCAAGTGAAGTAAACCGCGCCCTGCGTGAAGTTATCGCCCGCGAAATCCAGCAATTCCTGGGCATACTCTTCAGCAACCACAGTCGTGAATTGGCTGCTGTGCACAAATTCCAAATTCTTGGCCTGCTCCATCATCGCGGCCGGGATTTGTGCCACTCCATGGCCGATGAAGTTGACCGCCGCGGAGCCGCAAAAATCCAAGTAGCGTTTGCCGGATGAATCCCACAGATACACCCCTTCACCGCGTACTGCCGGCGGGAACGTTTTCCTGAACGAACGCCGCAACAGTGCATTGGGTGCGGCCATGGTCGAAGACACAATCATTCTCGGATTATTGCGCGCACGGACCTTTCAGTCAAAATACTCCCAGCCCGACCGTAACCCGGAGCGGCTTTATTATCCGCCCAGTCACCAGCGATTTTTATTGCGAGTGTAGAATCGCCATTCAATGTCCAATTCTCCGGACCAGTCCGCGACGAATCCATTGAGCGTTCCTGCCCGCATGTTGCGGCTGTTCCGGCCGTCGCATCAACACACCGCGTTTTCTGCAACGTTATTGCTGATGTCCGCGGTCATGCTGTCGCGGGTCGTTGGCTACCTGCGCGAAGCTTACATCGCCTGGTCCTTCGGGGCTGGGCCGCAGACTGATGCCTATGTTGCCGGCTTCACCATTCCTGACTGGCTGAACTATTTGGTTGCAGGCGGGACTGCGTCGATTACTTTTGTGTCTATCTACACACGTTTTCTCGCGGAACATCGAGAGAAGGATGCGGAAGAAACTTTCTCCATAATCATCACGGTCATGACCTTGGTTTTGAGCATGGGGATCATTGCCGCCGAAATCTTCACGCCGCAGATTTCCCGCTATATGTTCAACGGGTTCACCGCCGAACAATTGCGGCTTTGCGTCCACCTCACTCGCATTCTGCTGCCTGCTCAAATCTTCTTTTACGTAGGCGGTGTGGTATCTGCTGTCCTGCTGTCGCGCCGGCTGTTCTTGTTGCCCGCTTTCGGGCCCCTGATCTATAACGCGTTCATTATCGTAGGTGGAATTGCGCTGTCGCCACGCTTCGGGATTTCTTCCCTGGCCTACGGCGCTTTGCTGGGGAGTTTTGTCGGGCCATTTCTGGTTAACGCCATCGGCACAGCACGAATTGGCACCGGTTACCATATTTCGTTCGACATTCGGAATTCAGCCTTTCGCGAGTGGGTGCGGCTGTCGATTCCGTTGATGCTTGGATTTTCGCTGGTTACTGCCGACGATTGGATTCTGCGCCACTTTGCTTCCGCCGGTGTCGGCGAAATCACACGCCTGAATTATGCCAAGCGTTTATTTGCCGTCCCCATTGCCGTACTGGGGCAGGCGGCGAGCCAGGCCTCGCTGCCATTTTTTGCGATGCTATTCGGCGAAAAAAGAATGAAAGAGTTTGCGGGCACCGTCAACGCCTCAGTGTATCGAATGGTTGCTACTTCCTTGCTGGCTACCAGTTTCATGATGGTCACCGCGCTGCCGCTCATCGACCTGGTATATCGCCGTGGGCATTTTTACTTCTCTGACAGCCAAGAGACTGCCCTTTATTTTTTTTGGTTCTC
>JAFAWN010000131.1 GCA_019241735.1 Terriglobales bacterium | reverse complement strand
CAGGGGTGAGACGGTCGATCTTGATCCCCATTGATTCCAATTTCAGTTTAGCCACGCGCTTATCTAATTCGTCGGGCACACGGTGGACAGTTTTTTCCAGCGTCTTGTAATTTTTCACCATGTATTCGACCGAGAGCGCCTGATCGGCAAAGCTCATATCCATAACTGAGGCGGGATGCCCCTCCGCGGCGGCGAGATTAATGAGGCGGCCTTCTCCCAACAGATTAATTTTGCGGCCATCTTTCAATGAATATTCTTCGAGCGAAGTGCGTGTGACCCGTTTCGAAGACGACATCCTTTCGAGTGCAGGAATATCGATTTCGACATTGAAATGCCCGGAATTCGAAATGATCGCACCGTCTTTCATTAGCTCAAAATGGTCCTTGGTGAGAACACTTTTGTTCCCGGTGACGGTGCAGAAAACATCGCCCAGCTTTGCCGCCTCGGTCATGGACATTACACGGAAGCCATCCATAACTGCTTCCAGCGCCTTGGTGGGATCGATCTCGGTGACGATGACTTCGGCTCCGGCGCCGCGAGCGCGGCTGGCGAGCCCGCGTCCGCACCACCCGTAACCGGCCACTACGAACTTCGATCCGGCCAGGAGAAAATTCGTGGCGCGAATGATTCCATCGATCGTGGACTGCCCGGTGCCGTAGCGGTTGTCGAAAAGATGTTTGGTGTCGGCATCATTCACGGCCACGATGGGGAAGCGCAGGACACCTTCCTTGGCCATTGCCCGCAGTCGAATGACTCCCGTTGTGGTTTCTTCGGTTCCGCCAATTACCCCGTCCAACGCATCCTGGCGCTTGGTGTGCAGCAAAGTGACGAGGTCAGCGCCGTCGTCCATAGTAATGTGCGGTTTGTGATCGATTGCGGATAGGATGTGTTGGTAATAAGTTTCGTTATCCTCTCCTTTGATGGCGAAAACCGCAATCCCCTGATCATGCACCAGACTGGCGGCGACATCATCCTGCGTGGAAAGGGGATTCGACGCGCACAACACCACGTCCGCGCCCCCGTCGCGCAAAGCAATCGCCAAATTCGCAGTCTCTGCGGTTACGTGCAGGCAGGCGGACACACGAATGCCTTTCAGCGGCTGGTTCTTGATGAACTCCTTGCGGATGATCTGCAGCACTTTCATGGACTGATTCGCCCAATCGATGCGCTTTTTGCCGAGGTCGGCGAGTTCGATTTCCCGAATATCGTGATTTACCTGCGTCGCAGTGGCTGACATGCTTCTCCTATAAGAACTGGACTGGAATGAAAAAAGTCTGCAGTGCGCTACTTTCGAACCGGCGCCGCGACCGGCTCACTTATGCCGGCGTCGCGCGCGAGTTTCTGGGCTTTGTCGACTGCTTCCCAGGTGAAATCCGGATCGTTGCGTCCGAAATGTCCATAAGTTGCGGTCTTGGCATAAATCGGATGTCGCAGATTGAGCGATTCGATGATGCCGCGGGGGGTGAGCTTGAAGTTGGCCCGCACGATATCAGAGAGAGTCGCAGGGTCGATCTTTGAGGTGCCGAAAGTTTCCACCAGTACGCTTACTGGTTCCGCCACGCCAATCGCGTACGCAAGCTGAACCTCGCAGCGTTCCGCCAGTCTCGCCGCGACGATGTTCTTGGCAATATGACGCGCCATATAGGCGGCAGACCGGTCAACCTTGGTGGGATCTTTACCGCTGAACGCGCCGCCGCCGTGGCGTCCCATGCCACCATAGGTATCCACGATAA
Organism: Terriglobales bacterium; assembly: GCA_019241735.1. Taxonomy (GTDB): domain Bacteria; phylum Acidobacteriota; class Terriglobia; order Terriglobales; family Acidobacteriaceae; genus JAFAWN01. The sequence continues at coordinate 1,679 of JAFAWN010000131.1, read as the reverse complement.
TCTTTCTTCCGGTCAGGCCGGTATCGCCCATCGGTCCGCCAATGACGAACCGTCCAGTAGGATTGATGTGGTATTTAGTGTCGGCATCAAGAAGATCGGGAGGGATGGTTGCCTGAATCACATGCTTCAGAATGTCGCTGCGTAACTCGTCATTGGTGACGGTCTCCGCGTGCTGGGTGGAAACTACTACTGCATCCACCCGTAACGGCTTGTGATTTTTGTCGTATTCAACTGTGACTTGGGATTTGCCGTCAGGTCTGAGGTAAGGAAGCTTTCCATGTTTGCGAACTTCAGAAAGGCGCATGGTCAATTTGTGGGCGAATGAAATTGGCGCCGGCATCAGTTCTGGTGTTTCGTTGCAGGCAAAGCCGAACATCATTCCCTGGTCCCCGGCGCCGCCGGTATCCACTCCCATGGCAATGTCGCCGGATTGCTTATTGATGCTCGAAATAACAGCGCAAGTGTTGGAATCGAACCCGTAGAGGGCATTGTTGTACCCGATGGAGGAGATCATGCCGCGCACCAGCGATTGAAAATCCACATACGCCTTGGTTGTGATCTCGCCGGCAATTACCACCAAGCCGGTAGCGGTCAACGTTTCGCAGGCGACGCGGCTGGTGGGATCTTCCGCCAGACAAGCGTCCAAAATGGCATCGGAAATCTGATCTGCAATCTTATCGGGATGACCTTCGGTTACCGACTCGGAGGTGAACAAATAACGGTTCTTGGATGACAAGCGGCTTCTCCTTGAGAGTGTTGCGGACGCCACATCGGCAGGAATATGGTCGAACCCGACGGCTGGAAATGAGCGCTCCCGCGTCTCATAAAAAGTTACCAGAGACGTACCCCTTAGGCAATGCATTTCAGGCCGAGCGGCGTGCCACCGCATTGAGTGGATGGGCAGAGGATGCGAATACTCCCGCAGGCCGGGGCTCAGCGAGGACCCGCCGGGACCGGCTGCGAAACATGCACCCCGTGGGCATCGAATATTAATGTCTTTACTTCCTGAGTTTGGCCTTGGGCTGGGAGTTCCCGGTCATTGAGCCAAAAAATCAATGCGCCTACATTTCCCGATTTGACTTCCACTTCCCTCATGGCGCTAAAGGATCTTTCGGCCCCGGCGGGCAGAATATCCTGCATGACCTGTTTGCCGTCCTCGCTGATAGAAACCCAGGAATTTTCACGTGCCTTGAGGCGTACGACGAGCCTTGCAGCCAGAGCAGCGTCGGGCGCGTTGCGCGCGAATGTGGTGTGGGTTTCATTCACCGGAGACACCGGCATAGGGTTTTTGCTGGCGGGATTTGACGAAGCGGTGGAACTCGAGTGTGAAGTGTCTGATGACTTCAAAGCCGGCGGACCAGGCAACGATCGCGAATGGAAACCCCACAGCGTGAACCCGATCGCAATGCAGAGCAACGCAATGGCAAAAAATCCCCAGGGCAACTGAGCGATGATCGAAACATCCTCCGGGGCGCCGGCCGCTATGTAGGGAAAGGACTCCGGGTGAGGTGCGCTGGCAGTTATATCTTTATCGCTTTCTTCGCTCTCGGCCGCTGCTAAATAGTCGGCGACCGCTTGATCTTCATCGATCGTGAGGTAACGCGCATAGGCTCGGATAAATCCTTTATTAAATATTCCGCCCGGAAGTTGATCAAAACGTTCGTCCTCGAGAGCCCGTA
>JAFAWN010000440.1 GCA_019241735.1 Terriglobales bacterium | reverse complement strand
ACGGTCGGCTGCGGACCCCGCTCCAAAGTCTCGCGGTCCCAGATGGCGCCTTCGCGGGTATAGCTGGCAAGCTCGAAATCCTGGGTCAACTCCAGGGCGTCGGTAGGGCAGGCGTCCTCGCACAACCCGCAAAACATACAGCGGCTCAAATCGTAGGTGAAATTAGTGAGTTCCTTGCGGCGGGTTTTTTCATTACGCTCGCTGGAGACCACAATCAGATTTTCCGGACATGCCAGGGCGCAAAGATCACATGCTATACACAGCGTTTCATCGGTATCTGGATTTACATTCAGCCGGGGCGCACCGCGATAGCGTTCGGCAATTTGCGGACGCTCCAGCGGATACTGCTCCGTATAAATCTCCTTCGGGTCCTGATAGCGAAAGGTCAGGCTCAGCCCCTGAAGCAGATCCACCATGAAAATCTTGCGCAGAATATTCGGAATCCGCATGACGAGCTTAGGATACCACTACCATCAGAGCCCTCACCATCCTCCCTACAGGCTAAATTACTGCAGCTTCGCGTACTCCGCCTTGGCGTCTTTCAGGATGGGTAAATCGGGATCCGCGTTTTTCCAAGCGGCGAAAAAATCCTGATAAGCAGTTTTGGCTTTGGCGGTGTCGTTCTGAAGCGTGTAGGCGCGTCCTAAACCCAGCCGGGAAAGCGGGTAAAAGATGCTGGTGGGGTCGACGCCCTGGTGGTCCAAAATCTTCTGATATTCGGCGGCGGCTTTAACGCCGTCATGCAGATTCAGAAATGCCTGTGCGCGAATGTAATTGGGCGCGTAACCGCATCCATAGGGTGCCGCGCCTAGTTCGTAGGGGCGGGCAGTTTCGAGCAAAGAGACGGCTTTTGCCGGATCGTGCTTCAGTTCACTGCTGGCTTTTATCGAAGGCAGCCAGACCGAGTTCAGGATCGTGTCGCTGGGAAAGTCCTTTGCCAATTGCGCAGCAAGTTTCTCGGAACCATTTGCGTCTCCGGCGAGCGCCAGTACAAAAGCCGCGCCAATCCGAGTATCCCGGTCAGTGGATGCGCTCAGCGCCGCCGCAACCTCTCGCTGCGCGCCAGACGGATTACCAAGCTCGATATCATTTTGGGCCTCACTGATCGGGATTTGGGCAGCAAACTCCTTCCATCCCTGATGTTGTGCCAGGCTTGCGCTTTGCATAAATAACTGCCTGCCACTGTGGGCTGACCCGCGAGAATATTCCGCGAAGCCCTGCTCCATAAAGATCAGTGGCTCCAGGGGCTTCCCTTTTTGCTCAACAACTTGCTGTTGCATTCTTGCTTCGTCACCTTTAATAAACGCAACTTCGTAAGCAGTCAAGAAGCCGAGGGCAACGTCAATATGTTGCTCGCGCGCTTTGTCTAAGACCACAGTAGCTTCGTCGTAACGATTCAATCGCTCGTAGGAGGATGCAACATTGTTAATGGCGTAGCTGTCTTTGGGACTTATGCGTAGGGCCTCGCTGGCTGCGGCTAGCTCCTTTTCGAACTGGCCATAACCCGAATAACGTACGGACAGGTTGTCCAGGGGAACGACGTCGCGGGGATAAGTCTTTGCCCATTGCTCGTAAATTTCGATCGATTTGTTAATGTCCCTCATCACCTCATCGTAATAATGGCTCGAAATATATAAACGCTCGCGTTCGCTGGCGCGGTCCTTCAGGTCAAATGCCTTGCGCAGATTCTCGTCGCTCAGAGAGCTCTGAGTCAGGTTTCCGTAAACAACGCCCAGGGTGGCGTAAGCAACTGCAAAATTCGGGTCCAGTTCAACAGCCCGCTTGAGGTGAGGAATGGCTGCGGGGTCATCCTGTTTCGAGTGAAAAGCCTGGCCCAGGCTGAATTCCTTCAGTGCCTCCAGCGACGAAGTTGTGGCCTGCTCCAGCGGGGTGGCAAACTTCTGGAGAGACGTTACCGACTCTCCGAGCTTTCCCCGCAATGCGGAGGCTGCATGGTCCAGTGACTTCAAAACTTGTTCTTTACTGTCGGCCTCCGCCTGCGCCCGGGCCAGTGAGTCACCCGTTTGCGCATTCACAGCATTCAGATCCAACACGTAGTGGCTTCCCAGACCGGAGATGGAACCGGTCAACATGGCTTTGACGCCTTCGCGCATGCAAATTTCGCGGGCGACATCGGCAGTAATGCGGGTATCGGCCGGGCGGCCCATGAAATGTAAACCTTCCTGAATGCGCGATTCAGGCAGAACATTCAGGTAGGGAGACTGCTCGAGTTGCACTGCCAGAGCCTGTTTCAGCGTTCCATCAAAGACGGGATCGCCGGTGGTGTTCACAAAGTCCGCCACCAGAATGGAATCCTTCTCCGTCAAAGCGTGGGAGCGGCGGGTATAGAAAAAGATCCCGGCGGCGGTTAACGCGATCACAGCCACCGCCGCAATTCCGAAGGGCGCCAGGCGTTTCTTCGAAAGCGGAATACTGCTTGCGCTCGCCGACGCTGAAATCTGCGTCGCAGATATGCGTTCGCTGGATACCTGTGCGGCAGCAATATTTGAAGCCGAGCTCGGCCGGGGTGTCAGCGAACCCGACGAACCTGGAACGCTCGGCAATGCCGTTGCACCGCTGGGATGCGCTTCAACAGGCTCGCCGGCGGTGGCCACGGAGCGGCTGGTATCGGTGTCGCGCCTGGTGCGTTGCAGCTCCGCCCGCATTTCGGAGGCGTGCTGATAGCGCAGGTTGCGGTCTTTTTCCAGCGCGCGATTGATGATGTGTTCGAGCTCCGCGGGCAGATCCGGATTTATCCGCACCGCGGGAACCGGCGCCCGGTTGAGAATTGCTTCAAACACAACCGCGGAAGTATTTCCCTTGAACGGAACGGTGCCCGTCGCCATCTCGTACAAGACCGCAGCGAAAGAAAATAAATCCGTACGGTTGTCGAGGTCCTTGCCGCGCGCCTGCTCTGGCGACATATATCCCATGGTTCCGAGAGCAGTCCCGGGATTGGTCAATGGGTCCATGCTCGCGCCGGCAGTGGCTCCTTCGATGCCCGCAACTTCTAGCGGCGTCACTTTTGCCAGCCCGAAATCAAGAATTTTCGCGTGCCCGCGCTTGGTGACAAAAATGTTTGCCGGCTTGATATCGCGATGGACGATGCCTTCCGCATGAGCAGCATCCAGGGCGTCGGCAATCTCGATTGCCAGCGGCAGCAGTACATCGAGTTCCAGCGGGCGTCCTCCAATGCGATGCTTCAACGTCATCCCATCCAGATATTCCATGACGATGAAGGCCTTGCCGTCCTGCTCATCAATTTCGTGGATAGTGCAGATGTTGGGATGATTAAGGGCGGAGGCAGCTTTGGCCTCGCGCTGGAAGCGGCTGAGAGCTTGACGGTCCTGGGATACGTCATCGGGCAAAAATTTGAGCGCGACGAACCGGCCAAGCTTAATATCCTCGGCCTTGTATACCACCCCCATGCCGCCGCCGCCCAACTTCTCGACGATACGGTAATGCGAAATGGTTTGTCCTATCATCCCTGATGCCCCTGATTGATTGGTCGCGCAATGTTAGTGCTCAAAGACGCCTGCGTCAATGATTAGAACGCATGCATTGGGAGCCGCTGAACGCGGACAATGGGCGAGAGGCACGAATCGCCGCTAAAATGGAATCAATGTCGCCCCAGAAATCTATTCCAATTCAAGATGTCGCTGCCCTGGGTAAAGACCCGGCCAACCCGGCGCCGCCGGACGAATTCTTTATGGCGGAAGCACTTCGCGCCGCCCAATCAGCCCTCGAGGAGGGGGAAGTTCCTATCGGCGCGGTGGTGGTTCGCGATGGCGAAATCGTCGCGCGGGGATGGAACCGCAGTCTACAAACCTGCGATCCCACAGCACACGCCGAGATTGTCGCGCTGCGTGAAGCG
>JAFAWN010000461.1 GCA_019241735.1 Terriglobales bacterium | reverse complement strand
ACTTAGCCTCATCGGCTGCTCCGAAGGTAACGCTGCTTTTCAGGCGATTCAGTGTGTTCTTCGCCTTCCTTGCGCTTATATCTTTGCTCCATTGAGCTTCTGGGCCGGAGGAGTCAAAATCTTGCTGGGGTGTTATCCTGCTTCGATTATGGAAGCCAAGAGTTTGACTCCGATATTGAACGTATCCGACATTGCCGGCGCGGTCGTGTGGTTTGAGAAGTGGGGGTGGAAAAAATTGTGGGACTGGGGCACACCTCCCACGTTTGGGGCGGTTGGATCGGGTAAGGAAACTTGCATCTTTCTTTGCCAGGGGGCTCAAGGAGGCCGAGGCCGCGGCGCAAACACCACCACATTTCAGCAGGAGGGAGACGAAGAGGGCGACAAGGGCGTCTGGATGTCGGTCTGGGTGGATGACGTGGATGAGATGTACAAACAATGCGTCGACGCCGGGCTGGAGGTCACATTTCCGCCCACGGATATGCCCTGGAACGTTCGCGAGATGCACCTTCGACATCCCGACGGCCACGTGTTTCGGGTCGGCCGGGAATTCAAAGTCAAGAAGTAGAAACCCAAAATTGTAGCCCACATTTCGGCAGTGCCCTCAAACGGTCCGGACGGCGCGCGCGCGGAGAAGACCGTTGCGTTGGCGACGGTCGGACTGCAAAGCTGTCCAATGCTTTGCGCTAAGAACTCCCTAACTCCATCGCCGCCGAGATCGACCGCCTTGACCCGCGTTTCAGCATCAACTCATGCTAGACCGGTGATTTTTCGATCTGAAAGTACAGACAAGGAGGCGCAAGAAGAAAGCTCGGTGCCCGCGATGACGGCGTGAAGCTTGACGCTCAGTGACCTCGGTGGATCACAAGTTTGGGATGGAGCGCATCTACCCTCTGACTAAGGTCCATGTGGACGCGGGCCTGTGGACCCGGGGCCACAGGCGATCCAGAGACGTTGTTGATTTCAAAGTAGACGTCGTGAGTGCTGGGCGCGAACGTGGGGCTGTCCACTAAAAAGATTCCGTATTGGTTGGAGCCACCAGTCAATGACCCGCACGAAGCGTTCAAGTGGTCGCCAGAGCTGCCAGCGTCTATATAATCTGCGCCCATAAGGAGTGCGTTGGCTTCGCTGCTGCCATCCGGAGCCACGACTGCGGCAAACGAACAGCTCCCGTACGCGACCGCATAGTTAGAACCGCCGTCGGTCGCGCGGATGGTGAATCGAAGGGTAGCGCCCCCGCCGTCGCCATTGGCGATGTTGAGCACGAACCCCGGCCCCACATAACTCCCTGACCCTAACGAGGTCATGGCGGTTGAAGCTGGCGCGAAGATCTGGCGATCCACGAAGGGGGGATTAGTGCCAGATGGGCCGGCTGGTTCGGTCTGAATTCGGACGGCACCGCTGCCCCCGGCCCCGAAGCCCGTTCCTCCCTCGAGAATCAGATCTCCTCCGGCCACGTTGGTAGCCGGGCTGCTTGGACTGCCCCCGAATACAGTCAGTGAGTTACCGGGCTGACCGGCGGTGGGGTTGCCTCCCTCGCCGATAAACCCGCCGCCATTTGATCCATTCAGGTATACGAAGTCGGTCAGCAAAAATCCGTTAATGGTCTGATTCGCCGTGAAGACGTTAGAGTTTGCAAGCAAGGGAACGACGGCGGGATTGACACTTAGGATCCCGCTGGTGTGGATGGGGCCGCCGATCAATCCGGTGCCGCTGTTTATGGTGGTGACGGTGCCGGCGCCGGGGAAGGTTTGTCCCGGGACGAAGGACACCTTGCCATTGTTACTGACCTGGAATGCAGTCCCGGATATGGAAAGCGTGGGATGAGTTCCACTGGGGAACAGGGTAAGAGTGTCCCGAACGTTTCCGGTGCCTTTCACGTCGAACTTGGCGGCTGGAGCGGTGGTTCCGATACCGACATTTCCGGTGCTCGTCTCAAAGATACCCGAGCTTCCCAGGCTGGTACTCGTGAGCCACTTTGTAATGTGGTCCGTCGTGCCGGTGCCGCTTATGAGTGGAGACGGTGAACCGGCGTTTGAGACCGACTTGATCGCGGAAGCGGAATTCGATGCTTCTTGGGCGAACGTAAAGGCCGTGGTGGAAAGGAATGCGATGAGTAACAAGGCGACGTGAGGTCTCATTGAGGTACTCCTGTGGAACGGGAATCGTGCGGCGAAAGGGGGACACGAGAAGCGAACCGATGCCGAACTAGCCGGGCACAATGGTCGCACCACACTATCGATGGCCGCGAATTGTAGCATGGCATTAGACTGATGGACAACCGGGAAATGGCGCGTCCCCGGCTTGGCACCACCCGAACGTTTTCATCGGATTTTCTCCTTAAGAATGTGGGGAAGATTAGGAAGCCGACTGGGCAAACACTATCCGGCGAATGCTGATGGTTACTTCCGCTTTTCCGGCCTGGCGGTGGGCGGTCACAACGTTACCGTCAGCAACTACTACTGAGGTCTTGGCGGATCGACTCTATTGAGGGCGTAACTGCTCGCTGGGATCTCTGGGCGGGTACCGTCTGCCCGCCACAAATTGCACATTTTTTCCCGACCCCCCCGCAATCTCTTCTTTGCCTAGCTTGGTGAAGAATCGTGTCGGGTCACGATCTTTAGCTCCCGCGTTGCCAGCAGCTGCAAGCGGCGGAGACGGCGTTCCAGTGCCTGGGGCTACCAAGTGTGGTTTAGTTTTGGCGGCGTTATTGATGAGCGCATCCGCGAGTGCGTCTGCACCGTTTTGGAGCTCCTTAGTATCTCCGCCTTTTGAAGCGCTCAAACTGCCGATCTCAGCAGTCAAGACCTTTGAGAGCTACAAACTGTCGTACTTCCGATTGACTGGTTTGTGCTCTGCTTTTGCGCGACCGCGGCGCGGTGTCGCGGTGGAGCGAGGCCCCGCTCCTGGAAAGGATTCCACAGGCGTCGAACCGGTCTGATTTGCGGCGAACGATCCACCGATAAGGACGGCGATCAGGCACAGCCTTATGGGAAGACTACTACTCATATCCACTCCTCGTTGTATGGGGTAAAAAACGGCGTAGGTCGGTTGAGATTAACAGGAAGGGGCCTGTGGTATCAAACAACATGCGCTTCCGTTTGGATCAGCTCCTCAAGACTCGATGCAAAGATCCCCACGCTCCCTTTCGGGCCACCTCCCGATCGAGGCGCCGTAAAACCATTGTTGGTCTTCTTCGGGGCATTGGCAAAATCGCTGCGATGAATTGACACTACTTCCTCCTTTTCCTCTGAGCCAATAGTTTCTTCTTCCTAAGCCGCTTTCCGGATCGTGCCCAATAATTCCTTTGGCGCTTGGCGGAGTGAGCACTCCGGGGAACAAAACTTCTGCCCGGCGCGGTCAATATTGAAGAAATTCCGGCACTGCGTGTTTGCACATATAGCGATATCGCGGGAAGCCAAAAATTGGCGTCTGATCAAGGAGTACAGCAACGGTCTGATTCCATACTTAATACTG
>JAFAWN010000259.1 GCA_019241735.1 Terriglobales bacterium | reverse complement strand
GCTCCGGCTGTGGCGAACATGCGTACCGTAGCGGCGCCAATTCCGCGGGAGCCTCCGGTGATGAGTGCCACGCGCCCGGACAAGGAAACATTCATAGGATGAGTCTCAAGGATTTCACTGCCTACTTGCAACAAACAAAACCCGAATTGGGGACGGACATTTTTGCGAACGTCAACTGCGAGCTGTAGATCCTTTTTCCATCTTCAGTTCGCGAAATAAAATCCGCACCAGCATTCCGTCGTAGCGTATCCCGCTGAGCCGCTCGAGCTCTTCCAAAGCTTGCTGGCTGCTCTTGGCGGTGGCGAACGAGCGGTCGGTAGTCATATTTACGTAGGCGTCGGCTATCGAGAGGATGCGCGCTTTGAACGGTATCTGCTCGCCGTGCAATCCTGCTGGATATCCAGTTCCGTCAAATGCCTCATGATGGCACTCCACCGTCCTCTGCAGGCGGTCGCTGCCGGGCAACACGGCGATGATTTCCGAGGCCACTCTGGGGTGCATGCGCAACAAATAGAATTCGTCTTCACTCAACGGCCCAGCCTTGTTGAGAATACGTTCGGGGACAAAAATTTTCCCAACATCGTGTACCCGCGCGGCGTAAATCAGATCTGCGATTTCCTCGGAGGGCAGGGAGAGTGAACGGGCCATGATTTCACAATATCGCGCTGTCATTTCGCCATGACCCAGGCCGCTGATCTCGCGTGCTTCGGCGGCATGGTTCAAGGACTCGATAGCCTCCCGCAGCACACGAACATTGCACTCTTCTTCACTCCCGGCAAGTTTCTTAAGCGTGGAAATCAATTCCTCGAGATGCTCCGGTCCGGTGTGCTGCCGGTGCAGGAAACCTTCGATGTAGCCGGAGATCATCTGCCGTTGGACTGAGCCGTTTTCGTCCTCGGGAAAATCTTCTGCCGTGGAAACCTGATCGCCTCCCGCATGCTTGGCCACATACATCCCAGCGTCAGCGATCCGGATAATGTCCTCAGCAGAGAACCCGTGGACGGGGAAGCTGGCAACTCCGAAACTTCCGGTGATGTGATGCTCGCGGAGCATAGGGTCAGTGGCCATCCACAGGCGCAAGCGTTCGGCCAGGATTTGGGCCTGCTCGATGCCAGTTTCGGGCATGAGGATGATGAACTCATCTCCGCCGTAACGGGCCACTACGTTGGATTGCCGGCACTTTTGTTCCAGCAGCCTGCCAACACGGGCCAGCACCAGATCACCCTCGAGGTGTCCGAGAGTGTCATTTACTTCCTTGAATTTGTCGAGATCAATCAGCACCACGGAAAATGGCCGGCCCGAACGGGAAGCACGCCGCCACTCCGAAGACAAGGACTCCCAGAAGAACCGGCGGGTCTTGATGCCGGTCAAACCATCAGTGATTGACTGCTGCTGCAGCTTCTGAAAGACGAAGGAATTGTGCAACGCCGTCGCCAGCAGGTCGGCAAGAGTGTTCATCACCATTACATCCTGCGGGGAGAACGCATCCTCCTGTTGGCTCTCGACGTTCAGAACGCCCAGCAAAGTTTCCCCATAGGTGATGGGGATGCACAGCACCGCGCGCGATTCGGGCAAAACTCCCTGCAAGTGTCCCTGGCCGGTGGTCTGAACCAGGGCAGTCTCCCCGGTGCGCGCAGCGCGTCCGAGAATCCCGACTCCGAGCGGGATCCGCTTGCCTATTGCCTTGGCGGTGGTGCCCGCCTCCGCCTTAATTTCAATGTCCTTGGTGACGTAGTCGAAAATGCCGATTCCAATATGGTCGAAGCGGAAGTTGCGCTGAATGTGGCCCACAATTTCAGCCATCATCTGCTCCGCATCTTCGCTGGAAATCGCAGTCTTCGAAATGTTATTTAGGAAGGTGAGCTGGCGCGAGCGGCGCTGCTCCTCCGCAAACAGCCGGGCATTTTCGACCGCCACCGAAACTTGCCCTGCCGCAGTCTGCAGTACTTCAAGATCGCGCTCGCCGAAGACATATTCCCGCTCGGTGCTCATGGCCACCATTGCTCCCGCCGGCTTACCGCCGAAGATGATGGGAGCGGCGCAATAACATTTTGCCGGCTGCTCCGGAACGTAGGTGACTCCGAGCCGATCGCGGGCCTTTTCCAGATCGGAGCGGATGAGTAATGGCTGGCCTGTCCGAATGACATATTCCGTCAAGCCATTGGTGACTCGCCGCGCGCGTTTGGGAAGGAATTCGCCCTTCTCCACTTCAAGTTCAAAGCGAATTTCATCGCCTTCCTGGAAGGCAATGTAAAACTGGCTGGTGTCGAAGATCTGACCCAGTTCCTGCTGCACTGTTCGCAGAATCTCATCCTGATCCAGACGGGAACTGATCGCCTGGCCAATCTGCGTGAGCAGTTCGTATTCCTGAGTGCGGCGATGCGCGTCATGCATGACCACGTAGTTCTCGAGTGCGAGGCCTATCTGCAAAGCCAGGCCAGTCAGGAGTTTAAGGTTAGATGAACCAAAAAGGCTTCGTTCGGTATGAGGAAACAGCACGACCCCAAAATTGTGTTCCCGGGTTTGCAAGCTGACCGCGGTCAGGTGACGGATGTTCTCCGCAGCCAAAGTTTGGCGGAACTGTTCGAAACGGCCCCCGGGGAACGCCGGTAATGGTTCCTGCATGCCGGGAAGGTTGCGAAAGGTGACCAGGCCGCCGCGGCGATAAGCAAGCTCAGAGACATATTCTCCCGCGCCATTTTTCTCCAGGCGCTCAACAAACTCCGGGCAAAAACCGAGAGCAGTTGAAGGCAAAATCGCCCGCCAGCGTTCCGATATGCAGATAACGGCACGCCTGGTGGCCAAAGGGGCAATCAGCCGGTCGAGGATAGCGCGCATATTGGGGGCAAGGTCTTGCGGCGGCAAGAGGTGGGCCGGATCCACCCCCAGGGTGGAAAAAGCGAGAGCGTTTTCCTGGACAGCGTTACGTTCGCGTTCAAACAACACCATCACCATCGCGATGCCCAGCAACACTTGAGGTGCCGGTCCCAACAGCGGTCCAGATATACCGATGAGATCGGCCAGTGGAACCTGGGTGCGGCCAAGAGTTAACAATCCCGCCCACAGCGTGAGTGCCAGGCCTAGCACAGCGAATGCGACGGAGCTACTTCGCTGTGCAATGCGGTAAAAGCGGATGGCGGAATACAACAGTGCCGCGGCGACGGCCACGTCCACCAGAAGATAGTGATGGCCGAACTGCTGCAGACTCGCGTCTGAAGTTTCCGCCCGAAGGCTCCAGCAGGCAATGATGCCCCCGGCAACTGCAATAGTAATTTCTTACCATTTCAAACGGAATTTCTGGGGTGTTTCCGGAGGATTGACATCCAGCAACCGCGCCGAGACCGAAATACAAACGGCCATCGCCACAAGAGCCAGCGCCGCGAACCAGGAGAAAATCGCCGACGGTCCCTGCGTAGGCCAAAAATTAAACCCACAATGGAGGGTGTAAGCGGCCCACCCCAGCTGCCAGGCGCGAAAATAAGGCTGGCGGCCCTGCCGGTAAAGATAAGTGAACACCAGGAACATCAATAGGGCGATGGTCGCAGGGGCCAGGGCTAGACTGATAGGTACGCCGCTCATGCCGAAAGAAATCCTTCGTTGCCGCAGCTGTTCTGGAGCTATCCAATGTTTTCACAGGCTTGAAAACAAGACAATAGCGTTGGATGTGAGGGCTTAAACAAAAGGAATGTCCGGCGAAACTAAAGATAGGGCAATATTACAACCCCTAAGTCGGTGGTCGGGGAGCACCGCATCTCAGGCCCGTTTTGGATTAGCTGCCATTAAGTCATTTTCAGCTGCGGTTTTTTGAACCATGCTATAATTCCGTTCCAGTCGGGTCTGCTTACATGGGGTGTGCTCTTCAACTTTGCGGTTTGAGGAGTTTCTATGCCCCGAAATTTTCCGTTTAAAACTCTAGCCATCATTCTATTTAGCAGTGTGGCAGCTTTCGCCAGCCGGGACACCATTCCCGCCGGCACCATTCTGCAGTGCACCCTCAACGAGCCGAATTTTTCCGCGAAAACGGCCGCGGTGAATGATCCTGTTCTTTGCGATCTGGCCCCACTTCACTTTTTTGGACACTCTGTCTTTCCGCGCGGGGCCGAGCTTAGCGGACGTCTACGGGACTACAAGAATCCCGGATTCTGGGGAGGCAAAGGATGGATCGCGTTCGAATTTGATCGCATCATCCTGCCGGGATCGGAAATATTGCCGGTTTCGTCCAAAGTAATATCCGTCCCCAAGAAGCTTAAAGTTGACGCCCGCGGAGAAATCCGAGGCAAGGGCGCATATCCCATCTTGAAAGGGGAGACACGCATTTCGCTTCGGTTGATGGATGACCTGGAGCTTTCCTACCGCTATCCGAGGGTGTCGCGAAGCGTGCCCATGCCACCGTGGGCGGGTTCGAGCGGCTATCGCCCCGCTTCGGATTCTACCCCACAGATGGTAAATCCGGCGCCTCGGGTAATGTTGATTGAGGCGAACTACACTCCACAATCCTCCCCGGAGCGGCCGTCCACAACGCCGCGTGTTGCCCCTGAGCTAGCAGCAAAACCGCAGCCGCAAGCCATTCCGCAAGCCGCGCCGGAGCAGTTGACCGTAATTGTGCTCAAAGATGGGACTGCCTGCACCGCCCGTGAGTACTGGGTCGAGGCGGAGCACCTCAGTTGCGTATCGGAACAAGGCGTGCCCCACCTTTACGCCCTCTCGGATGTTGATATGGACCAGACCAGGCAAATTAATCGGGAGCGCAATGTGCAGTTCGCGTTGCAATCCAGCGTCATCACCGAGCAGTAAATTCAGGAGGCCGCCCGCATTGCGGGCGGTCTTCCGTAAAACCACCTTCGTTGTGCGATCGCAACGGGTATCTGTCAGCAGGGAACAACTGCTCGAACGCGTTTCCCGCAAGGATCCTGCCAGCCTTTCCCGCGTGCTAGCATAATTCCGTTGTATTTCGTTTCTTCATGAAACTTCCAAGTTTAACTACAGAGGCAAGCGGGTCTGCGCATGTCCCCGCCGCTGCGCCCTCGAATTTCATCCGCGACATTATTCTCGAGGACCAGAAGACTAATAAACACGGAGGGCAGGTGCAGACTCGTTTCCCTCCCGAGCCTAACGGCTATCTGCATTTGGGACATGCCAAATCCATATGCTTGAACTTTGACCTGGCGGCGGAGTTTGGAGGCAAGACCAATCTCCGCTTTGACGATACCAATCCATCCAAGGAAGAGACTGAATACGTCGAGTCTATTAAGGATAGCGTCCGGTGGCTGGGGTTCGATTGGGAGGACCGGCTTTTTTACGCCTCGGATTATTTCGACCAACTCTATGCGTGGGCGGTGCAGCTGACCAAAGGCGGAAAGGCTTATGTGGACGATCTTTCCGCTGACCAGATGCGCGAATATCGTGGCACCCTGACCGCACCCGGCCGCGATAGCCCGCATCGCAACCGCACCGCAGAGGAAAACTTGCAATTACTGGAACGCATGCGGGCCGGGGAATTCGCCGATGGCTCTCGGACCTTGCGGGCCAAGATTGACATGGCATCTCCCAACCTGAATCTTCGCGACCCGGTAATGTACCGGATACTGCACGCCGAACATCATCGTACCGGCTCAAAATGGTGCATTTATCCAATGTATGACTTTGCCCATGGTCAATCGGACTCGATCGAGCGCATTACCCATTCCATTTGCACCCTTGAATTCGAGGACCATCGCCCGCTCTATAACTGGTTCATTGAGCAGCTAGAAATTTTCCCGTCCCGGCAAATCGAGTTTGACCGGCTGAACCTGACCTACACGCTGCTCAGTAAGAGAAAGCTGTTGCAACTGGTCGAGGAAGGCCGGGTGAGAGGGTGGGACGATCCCAGAATGCCGACGATTTCCGGAATACGGCGCCGCGGCTACACCCCGGAGGCGATCAAGAATTTCTGCCGCGCCATAGGCGTATCCAAGACCAACGGCTCCATCGAACTTGCCATGCTGGAACATTTCGTGCGCGAGGACCTGAACAAGCGCGCTCCGCGCGTAATGGCAGTGCTGCATCCGTTGAAGGTGATCATCGACAATTATCCGGAAAATCAGGTCGAAGAGATGGAAGCGGTAAACAATCCCGAGGACCCCGAAGCCGGGAGCCGAAAAGTGCCATTCTCACGCGAGCTTTACATCGAGCAGGATGATTTTCGCGAGGTGCCGCCGAAGCAGTATTACCGACTTTCGCCGGGCCGCGAGGTACGATTGCGCTACGGCTACTTCGTGACCTGCACCGGGGTTACGAAAAATGGGCGAGGGGAGGTGGTCGAGGTGCATTGCGCGTATGATCCTGCGACGCGCGGCGGCAACTCGCCGCCAGATGGCCGCAAGGTCAAATCCACAATTCATTGGGTCTCGGCGCCGCATGCAATCGAGGCCGAAGTACGGGTTTACGAAAATTTGTTCACCAAGGAAGATCCGGACCAAGTCGAGGCAGGGCAGGATTTCACTGCGAACCTAAATCCCCGATCGCTCGAAATATTAAAGGGCTGCAAGCTGGAACCATCGCTGGAGAAGTCAGCGCCGGGGAGCCGGTTCCAGTTTGAGCGGTTGGGGTACTTCTGCGTCGATCCTGACTCGCGGCCGGGAAGCCTCGTATTCAACCGCACGGTCGCGCTGAAAGATACCTGGACAAAAATAGAAAAGAAGTCAGGGAAGTAGGCTGGCAGGCGCGCTTTCTGGTGCAAGTGCAAGCGGCTTTTAGTTGTGCACGTGCGGGCTCTGCCCTGGATTTTTCACGTGAGCCGCCGGCCCCTTAATTACCTTGATTTCAAATTCCACCGGCAGGCTTTTCGGAGGATAGCAAGCTGCATTGTCGCAGGCTTGATACTTCAGACGTCCGTGCAACATATATTTACTCGCGGCAACGCCGACCAGGGGTCTTACTAAAACGGTGAGTTGAAAATCTCCCGTGTAGACGTTGAGTTTGTCGGTGGGAGCGAAGGGAAGGCTGATGTCCTCGCCCGGAGGATAGGTTACTTTGCCGACAACGATGTCCGTAGGGGCCTCGATACTTAAGACCGTAGGGATCAGAAACTCCGCGTTAGGCCTGTTGGAGTTTATGTGAAAGCCTTTAACCACTCGGAAATCGAGCGGCACCAAACCTGGTTTGCCGCGGGTCACCGTTGTGAGCACGGCGGGCGACATGGTCACCGACGGACCTTTGTTACTGCCCGGACTCTCATCGGATGCGAACAAGGCACCGCCAAGTAAAATCCCGGGCAGAACAACCGCCAGTGTTGCTTTCATAAATTTGAGTGACATTCTGCTGCTCACTTGGCCGCCTGCGCCGCTTCGCCCTGGGAGGCAAGTATCTTCTTGATGGAGTCTTCGATTTCGCCCTTACCTTTCAAGCCGAAAACCTTATCCTGCACCCGTCCTGCGCGATCTATAAAAAAAGTCTCTGGCAGGAACTGAACGCCGCCGTAATCATTCCCGACCGCTTCCTTCCCAATCGCGACGGGATAATTTACCCCCATATCTTTGACGAATTTTGCGATGTCTTTCTTGTCAGAATCGTCCATTGCGACCCCGAGGACCTGCAATCCTTGAGCGCCGTATTTGTTTTGCAGATCAACGAACCAGGGCATCTCAATTTTGCAAGGCTCGCACCAGGTCGCCCAAAAATTCAGCAGCACCGCTTTGCCCTTGAAATCCGAAAGCCGCAGGGTTTTGCCATCAAGTGATTGCAAACTGAAGTCCGGAGCGGGCCGGGATTTGGCGGGCGACCCGGAGGTTGCGGGTCCCAGTTCAGCCACTGGAGCTCGATGCGCTTTACGAATACCAAAGAACAACATTAAAGCGATTACGACCGCAACTACCACAATGACAACCGGATCACGTTTTTTCACTAAGGCTCCATTGCATTCAAGATCGGGCTACATCGAAAACCGGTTCAAAAACGAAAAATAACTCGCGAGGATGGTAAGACGTCCGAAAGCCAGCAGCAAGCCCAGCGCGATGAGCAAGCCGCCGCTCCCTACTTCAATTGCATGCATGCTGGAGCGGAAGCGTCCATAAAACTGCAGAAAGCGCTCAATTCCCAACGAGGTCAACAGGAATGGGACTGCTAACCCCAGAGAGTAAATGGCCAGCAGCACAATTCCCTTAGTCAC
>JAFAWN010000173.1 GCA_019241735.1 Terriglobales bacterium | reverse complement strand
CGTGCAGTGGAAGCGTGTTCGGACTACGGCGCTCATCGTAACCTGGGTGCCGGTTAGTGGTGCCAAAACACGTAGTCATCCTGGAAAGCATCTTAAGAAGCTCTCATTGGATAGCGTTCATCCTCGGAGGATCTCCATGCGCAGTCTGCTCGCAGGCATTGGGTCGCAAGGACACCGGTTTCGAATACTGACATCCACAATTGCAGTCCTCCCATTCAGCGCCCCGTTCACACTGGCGCAATCCGGGCAGGAGATCGGAGGCGAGGCCGGGCTCCGGCTGCCCGATCTTTCTTCCGTCAGCTTTCTCGGAATAGACGGCCATCGCCTGCTCATGATCGGACTCCTGTTCTGCGTGTTTGGGTTGGGCTTTGGCGTAGTGATCTACACCCGGCTGAGGAATCTCCCGGTGCACCGTTCCATGCGCGAAGTTTCAGAACTCATTTGGGAGACTTGCAAAACCTATCTGGTCACCCAGGGAAAATTCCTCCTGCTGCTTTGGATATTCATCGCGGTGGTAATCGTTCTCTACTTCGGGGTGCTGGCGCCGGTGCCTGGGAAGCCGGTCATGACCACATTGCCGGTCATCCTGCTGTTCAGCATTATCGGAATCGCGGGAAGCTACGGGGTGGCGTGGTTCGGCATCCGGGTCAACACCTTCGCTAATTCGCGGACGGCTTTCGCCAGTCTGGGCGGCAAGCCTTATCCGATTTACCGCATCCCGCTCGAAGCCGGCATGAGTATCGGCATGATGCTGATCAGCGTTGAGCTCCTGATCATGCTGTTTATCCTGCTGTTTATTCCCAGCGACTACGCCGGACCATGCTTTATTGGATTTGCCATTGGGGAATCGCTGGGCGCGGCCGCGCTGAGGATTGCCGGCGGCATTTTCACCAAAATCGCCGACATTGGCGCCGACCTGATGAAGATCGTCTTCAAGATCAAGGAAGACGACGCTCGCAATCCCGGCGTCATTGCAGATTGCACCGGCGACAACGCCGGAGACTCCGTCGGCCCGTCCGCCGACGGCTTCGAGACCTACGGCGTCACCGGCGTGGCGCTGATCACCTTCATCCTGCTGGGGGTAAGGAACCCTGTCGTCCAGGTGCAGTTGCTGGTTTGGATCTTCGTCATGCGCATCATGATGCTGGTTGCCAGCGCGGTCGCTTATTTCCTGAATGCTGCCATCGCCAAGGGGCGCTACGACGGCAAGAACGAGATGAATTTTGAAGCGCCGTTAACGTCACTGGTCTGGATCACGTCATTCGTTTCGATCGCCATGACCTATGCGATCTCCTACATTATTGTTCCCGAGATCGGCGGCGATCCTACTCAATGGTGGAAGCTGGCCAGCATTATTTCCTGCGGAACACTCGCCGGCGCGGTCATCCCTGAGCTGGTCAAAGTTTTTACCTCCACCGAATCACGACATGTGCGTGAGGTGGTCACCTCGGCGGAGGAAGGTGGCGCGTCGCTGGGAATTCTGTCCGGCTTCGTCGCGGGAAATTTTTCCGCCTATTATCTCGGCCTCGCCATGGTCGTGCTGATGTCGGTCGGCTATTACTTCAGCACCCAGGGATTGGGCCCGGCGGCGGGCATGATTGCATTTCCGGTGTTCGCCTTCGGCCTGGTGGCATTTGGATTTCTGGGCATGGGTCCGGTGACGATTGCAGTGGATTCCTACGGCCCGGTCACCGATAACGCGCAATCGGTATTCGAACTTTCCTTGATCGAGCAAATCCCCGGCATTCAAAGCGAGCTGAAGAGCTCCCACAACATGGATGTGGATTTTGAGCGCGCCAAACATCTGCTGGAGGAAAATGACGGCGCCGGCAACACATTCAAGGCCACCGCCAAGCCGGTGCTGATCGGAACCGCGGTAGTCGGTGCGACCACCATGATTTTTTCCATCATTATGGCGCTCACCAATGGTCTCTCTGAAAATGTCAGCAACCTGTCGTTATTGCATGCGCCTTTTATGCTCGGGATCATTACCGGCGGTGCGATGATTTACTGGTTTACGGGTGCCTCTACCCAGGCGGTCACCACTGGCGCCTACCGCGCGGTGGAATTTATCAAAGCCAATATCAGGCTGGAAGGCGTGGAGAAGGCCTCAGTCGAAGACAGCAAGAAAGTCGTGGAAATTTGCACCAAATACGCGCAGAAGGGCATGTTGAACATCTTTCTCGCCGTGTTCTTCGCGACCTTGGCTTTCGCCTTCGTTGAGCCTTTCTACTTCATCGGCTATTTGATTTCCATCGCCGTGTTTGGCCTCTATCAGGCGATTTTCATGGCCAACGCCGGCGCCGCCTGGGACAATGCCAAGAAGATCGTGGAAGTCGAGCTGCATCAGAAAGGCACGCCGCTGCATGACGCCACCGTCGTCGGCGATACGGTCGGCGATCCGTTCAAAGACACGTCGTCGGTGGCCCTCAACCCGGTAATTAAATTCACTACATTATTCGGATTGCTGGCTGTAGAGCTGGCGGTGAAACTCACCTCTCAGACCAGCGGAACCATGACTCAGGCGCTTGCGGCAGCATTTTTCGTAGTGTCATTCGTCTTCGTCTATCGTTCTTTCTATGGGATGCGGATTGGCGGAGGAAAAGCCGGCGTACCTGCCCGGTAGGAGCCGCCGTGAGGTGGGCGCTGCAGTAAGCGATGGGTGTGACCCCCTTACTCGACCGTCACCGATTTTGCCAGGTTTCGCGGCTGGTCCACGTCGCACCCGCGCCGCACCGCAATGTGGTAGGCCAGCAGTTGCAGCGGCACAATCTCCAGTATCGGCGACAACTCCTCCGGCGCTGCGGGAATATAAATGGTGTGGTCCGCTGCTTCTTTGATTTCCTCATCGCCTTCGGTGGCCAGCGCGATCACTTTGCCGGAGCGCGCTTTCACTTCTTTCAAATTCGAGATGGTTTTTTCGTAGCGCACCATGGATAACTCATTCTTGGGATCGCGCGTAGCAATGATCACTACCGGCAGATTTTCGTCGATCAGCGCGTTGGGGCCATGCTTCATCTCTCCCGCCGGATACCCTTCGGCGTGGATGTAGGAGACTTCCTTCAGCTTCAGTGCGCCCTCGAGCGCG
The DNA here is from genome assembly GCA_019241735.1 of Terriglobales bacterium. Classification (GTDB taxonomy): domain Bacteria; phylum Acidobacteriota; class Terriglobia; order Terriglobales; family Acidobacteriaceae; genus JAFAWN01. Next base: position 693 of record JAFAWN010000173.1, on the reverse strand, counting down.
ATCGGATAGTGAATGCCGCGGCCGAGGAACAGAAAGTCCTGGGCGCGCACGTATTCCTTGGCCAGGTCTTCACATTCTTCTTCGCGCGTGAGCAGTTGTTCCAGTTTCCCGGGAAGGCGGGTGAGTTCGTGGACGGCTTCGGTCGCCTGCTCTTTGCTCATCGTCCCGCGCAACTGGGCGAGATACAGGGAGAACAGATAGAGTGCTGTCAACTGCGCGGTAAAGGCCTTGGTCGATGCCACCCCTATTTCCGGCCCGGCGTGGGTGTAGATCGTTCCCGACGCTTCGCGCGTAATCATGGAACCGACTACGTTGCAGATGGCAACCGTCTTCGATCCTTTAGCTTTGGCTTCGCGCTGGGCAGCAATGGTGTCGGCAGTCTCGCCTGATTGCGAAATGACCAGCGTAATGGTTTCCGGCGCGACAATGGGATCACGATAGCGCCATTCGCTGGCGTAATCGACTTCCACCGGCACCCGTGCCAGCCGTTCGATCATGAACTTTCCGGCTTGCCCGGCGTGCCAGCTCGTGCCGCAGGCTTCGATATTTATTTTGTGAGCGCTCTTGAACTCCGCGTCAGTAATCTCCATCTCATCGAGAAAGATGTGCCCGCTTTCCTGCGAAATGCGCCCCAGCGTGGTATCGCGCACCGCCCGCGGCTGTTCGTAAATCTCCTTCAGCATGAAATGCTTG
>JAFAWN010000431.1 GCA_019241735.1 Terriglobales bacterium | reverse complement strand
GAAGCAACGCGTTTCCCTCGGATTTAAGCAGCTCACTCCGGATCCATGGCTGGATGCAGAACATCGTTATCCCGTGGGCGCGCACGTCAGCGGGCGGGTCATCAGCGTCACGGATTATGGCGCCTTCGTCGAATTGGAACAGGGGATCGAGGGACTAGTTCACGTCAGCGAGATGACCTGGTCCAAACGCGTCAAGCATCCGTCGAAACTGGTGAATGTCGGAGACTTGGTCGACTGCGTCGTGCTGAACGTGAATCCGCAGGAACGGCGAATCTCTCTGGGAATGCGTCAGCTCGCGTCCAACCCCTGGGATGCCCTTCATGATAAGTATCCAGTTGGCGCTACGGTGGAAGGGCGAGTCCGCAACCTTACCGATTTCGGCGCATTCATCGAGATCGAAGACGGGATCGATGGATTGGTCCACGTCAGCAATCTTAGCTGGGTAAAGCGGGTGAAGCATCCTTCTGAGGTCTTAAAAAAAGGCGACCGGGTCAAGGCGGTTGTCCTCGCCATTGAACCGGAGAAGAGACGCCTTTCTCTCGGGGTGAAGCAGCTTCAGCCGGACATCTGGGAGACGTTTTTCCAGAAGCACCACGTCGGCGATGTCGTGCATGGCAAGGTCTTGCGCGTGGCCACGTTCGGCGCATTTATCGAAATCGCCGATGGCATTGAGGCTCTGTGTCACAACTCGGAAGCGATGGACGCTAATGGTCAGCAAGTTACCCTTGAGCCCGGGCAGGAGCACGATTTCAAGATCCTCAAAATGAACTCCGAGGAAAAGAAGGTTGGCTTGAGTATAAAAGCTGTCGGCGAAGAAGCGTCCCGGACCGAGGTTGACGCCTACAAGCAGCCAGTATCGAGCACCGGCGGTTCAACTATAGGGGAACTGGTTTCGTGGAAGCGTGCCGGCACCGAGAACAACTGAGCGCATTATTTTAGATCCAGCTTTAAATTGATATTCACCTGCGGGCGACTATCGAACTGACTCACGGTCTTGGTATCACTTTTCTGGCCCTGGTACTGGGCATAAACCTCATAATCAATGTTCAGCGAGAGCGCGGGGAACCGATACGCGCCATCCTGGCCGATGATGTAGCTTTTTACCGCGCGGGTATGGGTATTCGATAGATAGACCACCGCGCCCGGGACTGAATTGTTCTGGCGATCCACTACCCTTCCAGTTAATAAGCGACCCGCATCCTGCGTTTTCTCCTTGTCTTTGGCATAGCCCATGGTCGACATGGCGAGTAAAGCAAGCAGAAACGAAATTCCCAGCATCCGGCGATATTTCATAAATGCCTCGGCAAACCCGTTAGTTGGTTAGATGCACCTGCAGACCAGTATAAGCTGGTGAGCGGGATAGGGAGGGGCGTTCGGGAAGTTTGAAAGGAATGCGTGTACGAGGAGGATCTTAAAGTTTCAGTTCGGCAAGGGGATACCCGTTATGAGTAATCGCCGTCCTCGGCCTCCTCTTCATCTTCCTCTTCGTAGGCCGCTTCCTCAACCGGCTTGAGTTCCACTGGATTTATGGTAACCACTTCAAAATCTGAACCACATTCGGCGCACGATACGATTTCCCCTTCGTCGATCCCTTCTTCATCAATATCGAGGTTGTTGTCGCATTCAGGACAATAGATCACAAATACCTCCGCTTTTGGTTAAACGCTGTTGTTAATATTTAGTTTCTATCCAGGTTCAGGTCAAGTACTCAAAATTGGCAAATGTGGGCTATGGATGTTGATTGTAGAAGTAACGATGCCCGCATCTTGAAATATAAAGGTATGGCGCATATGGAGAAGTTCCGTAGTCCAGGTCCGGCGGCTATAGCAGCCGCGGCAATGATAATAGCAATTCTGCCGTCGTTTGCGGCTGCTCAAGAGAGGCCGGCGCAATTCCCTGCGGACCCAAAAATAGAAGCAGCCTTGACCGAAATTTCGGCACAGCGAATTCAGTTGGATATTGAGAAGCTGGTCAATTTCCAGACGCGTTCGACCCTCTCATTTCAGGATTCAGACAGTCGTGGCGTCGGCGCCGCGCGTGATTGGATCAAAGCTGAATTCGAGCGTTACTCGAAGGAATGCGGCGGCTGCCTCGAAGTAAAGACCGATGGCTTTTTGGAAAGCCCCGGCGAGCGCATCCCGCGCCCTACTCCAATAACGAATGTTTATGCAGTCTTGAATGGCAGTGATCCCGCAAGCCGTACGCGAATTGTACTGGTGACCGGGCACTACGATTCCCGCAACAGTAATGTGTTGGACGTCTCAGGCGCCGCCCCGGGCGCTAACGACGACGCCAGCGGCACCGCGGTAAGTCTGGAGTGTGCGCGGGTTCTGAGCAAGTTGAAATTCCCCGCGACGATTATCTTTCTCGCGGTTGCCGGGGAGGAGCAGGGTCTCAACGGCAGCCGCCACTTTGCGGGAATGGCGAAGTCTGTAGGGTGGAACATCGAAGCTGCGCTTAATAACGACATTGTCGGCGGAGATCGAAGTCCGCAGCAGAACACAAACGTCGTCCGGGTTTTCTCCGAAGGGCTTCCGCTTGCTGCCAGTCAATCGCAGGCGAAGTTGATCCGTAATCTTGGCGCAGAGAACGATTCAGCCTCCCGCGAACTCGCACGATATGTGGTTGAGGTTGGCCGCGTATACCATTCCAGCATTCAACCTTTATTGATGTTTCGCCCTGACCGCTTTCTGCGCGGAGGCGATCAAAGGTCCTTCAATGAGCAAGGATTTGCCGCGGTGCGCTTTACCGAATATCGTGAGGACTATAACCATCAACATCAGAACGTACGGACGGAGAACGGGATAGAATACGGCGATCTGCCCAAGTTCGTTAATTTTGATTACGTCGCTGATGTGGCGCGCTTGAATGCCGCCACCCTGGCCTGTCTGGCCGCGGGCCCGGCCCCGCCGGCCAATGTACACCTGCTGACGAAGGAACTGGAAAACACTTCCACCCTTACTTGGGAGGCATCTCCCGACAATCGTGCTAAGACTTATGAAGTGCTTTGGCGCGCGACCAGCGGCGCCTACTGGGAGCATAACGAGTCCGCAGGAACCGCATTGCGGATTACGCTTCCGCTATCGAAAGACAATGTGGTATTCGCTGTGCGCGCGATCGACGGCGGGGGACACAGGAGCCTTCCTGTTACGCCGACGCCGGAACAGTGAACCTGCAATAATGGAATCTCTATTTAACTGCTCATAGCATGCCTGGAAACGTTTCATTTGAAATGGGACTTCCGCCGTTCCGCGGCGCTGTCCGGCAAGTCATCATCGGCAGCGCGTCGATCTACGTGGTCACCTTATTGTTGCTTTCATTCGCTCCC
>JAFAWN010000379.1 GCA_019241735.1 Terriglobales bacterium | reverse complement strand
GATTAACTTCAACCGCTTTCTCAAACATTCTAATGGCTTCATCGTTGCGCTTCAAAAAGAAGTATGCGGTACCGAGGTTGGAATATGTATCGGAAGTAGGCTCGAGTCGGAGCGCCTTTTGCAGCGACGGGATGGCGTCATTCCACTGTCCGAGGCGAATCTGAAGGGCGCCGATGTTCTGATATCCAGTGGCATTGTCGGGAGCAAGTTCAGTAACGCGCTTCCACTCTTCCAGAGCTCGTTCATTCTCTCCGAATTGGAGATAAGCACCCCCAAGGGCGTTATGATTTGACCAGTAATAAGGATTAGCGGTTACCGCACTCTGGTAGGCGGAGATGGCGTCCTGCTTGCGGCCGGTGGCGCGATAAACATCGCCAAGCCGGCGGTAGGCTTCGTCGGAATTCGGGGCGAGCGCCAGGGCGCGCTTCAACTCCGCGACCGCCTCGACGCTCCTGCCGGTATTGTTATAGACACTTCCAAGTGACAAATGAACTTCGGGTAGCGCCGGATTCAAGCCTTCAGCCTTCTGGGCCGCTACCAGGGCTTTTTCCGCGTAGAGGACGTCCTTGGTGTCTTTATAAAGGCGGAGATTGGCATCCGCGAGGCCGGTATAGGCAAGGGAGAAATTCGGATCCTGCTGCGATGCGCCTTCAAAGAAGCGTATTGCCGATTGAGTATCGCGCGTGCCCTGATTTCCACGTAGAGCGTCGCGGCCTTTCAGGTACAGATCGTATGCGCTGGTATTTTCGGTGGGGTGAATGCCACTGCGCGCCCTTTCTTCACCGCTGGGATTTAGGGCCAAAGCGCTGACCATGCCGCCGTACATCTGGTCCTCAAGTGCGAGCAAATCCTGGGGAACGCCGCTGAATTCGCGGGCCCACAAACGACGGCCGCCAGGAACGTCCTCCAGTTCAAGCGTAACGCGCAGCTTGTCGGCGGATCCCTGCACCATGCCCTGGAGGACTAGGTTGACGCCCAACGTGCGAGCAGTCTTTGCCAGCGGCTGGTTCGTTGCAGAAGCTTTTTCGACCGCGGAGGAGGAAGCGACATGCACTTCCTGCAACTGGAACATTTTGGCGGACAACGCGTCCACCAGGCCGTCAGCGATGTAGCGCAGCGATTTTTCATCACCGATTACTTTGAAGGGCAAAACTGCGAGATATTTTCCGTGGCTGAGATCCGGGATGCTGCCCACAAAATCGGTCTCAACCGCGGGGTGTGAGGTGTAATGACGCACCACCGGAATAGAAACCAGTCCTATCAGCACCGCAGCTGCCACCCACATCCAGATTCGATTGCCAGGCAGTGCCAGTGAAATTTGCACGCTGCGAGGGGCGGCGGATGAGAGGCGTGAGATAGCAGCAGAACTGACGTTTGGATTCCCGCGCCAGAGATCCAATTGTTGCAGCAGCTCGTGGGCGCTCTGGCAGCGCTGTTTGGGGTCACGCTCCAGGCACCGACTGACAATCGCACTCAATGCTTTGGGGACAGCGGCGTCGATCTCAGAGGCGGGCACGGCTCGTTCCTGAGTGCGCTTCATCAGGCTGGCAACAGCGGTTTCGGCTTTGTAAGGCACCTTTCCGGTGAGGAGTTCATAGAAGATGAGCCCGACCGCGAACACATCTGAGCGTTGATCGAGTTCTGCTCCCATCGCCTGCTCCGGCGACATATATTCGAGCGTCCCGACCAAAGCCCCGGTCTGCGTCATCCCCGGAGCTGCGAGCGAACGGGCAAGCCCGAAATCCATCACTACGACCCGGCCATTAGGATCGCGAAGCACGTTTTGCGGCTTCAGATCCCGATGTATGACACCTTCGGCATGCGCGGCATCGAGGGCACGGCAAATTTGCTGAATAATGTCGACCGCTGTGTCCGGCGGCAGTTTGCCGTCACGGCGAAGAAGTGCGCGCAAGTCCTCACCTTCGACGTATTCCATGGTGATGAACTTGGTGCCGCCAGCCTCGCCCAGGTCAAAGATGCGAATCACATTCTTATGGGTGACGTGGCGCGCAAGAATCAGTTCCTGCTTGAAGCGCTGGAGAATACTGGGATTGCTGGCTAGCTCGGGGCGGATTACTTTCAGCGCGATCAGACGATCCAGCTCCTGATCGCGCGCCTGGTAAACCGCTCCCATGCCACCCTCGCCCAGCATGCGGAGGATCTTGTAACGTCCGGCGAGGATTTGATTGGGGTAAAAGATCTGCTGCGAAGCCTGAGAGGCGCTAGGGTTGGAAGTGGCGGCGGCCGCCATCCCATCTAGTAATGTTGGCGCCTCCCAGCTTTCGGACGGAACTGATGGTGCAGGGGTCCGGGATTGTGGCGGCGGAGTCTGTGCGGCCGCAGCCGTGGCATCAGGAATTCCAGGCAGAGTGGGACTATCGAAATCTGATGGCGGGTTGCCGTCTCGATTCATGGCTGCCACAATCGTGCGCAGTTTCTGTTAGTTAGAACGCATGGTCTCTGCGCCCGGCCAAAAGTGCGACGCGCGAGTGAGTGTAAAAATGACGGGGGAGAATTTTCTGGCAGCAGTATATAACGTGATAACAGCCCGGCCAAATGTTCTTTCGACCGGCGCTATGGCTCTGTATTCTTTGATTGGCCGTGCAAATTCACGCAAACTTACCTTGAAAATTGTGCAACGTCGGCTGCGCATTGGGGTTTGCATTCACGAGGCATGGGCATTAGTCCAGAATGCCTCAGATTTTCGCAGGAAAAAGATGTGTCGCCTGTTTCATCCGCGCAACCCGGAGCTGCAATGCAACACCGGGCAAGCGAAGGATAAACCGGCAGGAGAACATATGCGTACTATCCGTCTTGCGTTATTGGCTGCAGTGGTTCTGGCAGCGTCAGCATCGTCGTTTGCGGGAGTTTTTGTTTCGGTGGGATTCGCGCCCCCGGAGCTGCCGGTATATGTGCAACCGGTTTGTCCGGCTCCCGGATATATATGGACGCCCGGATATTGGGCCTACGGCGACGAAGGGTATTTCTGGGTGCCCGGCACCTGGGTTGAAGCGCCCTTTGTTGGAGGGTTGTGGACCCCTGGCTATTGGGGATGGGGAGACGGTGTCTATCTTTTCCACCCCGGATACTGGGGCCTCCACGTAGGGTTTTATGGCGGCGTCAACTACGGTTTTGGATACGTGGGTACGGGGTATTTAGGGGGCCGCTGGAACAACGGCGTTTTCGCCTACAACCGCACCGTTAACAATGTGAATGTCACAAACATTCACAATACTTACAACGAGACCGTGGTGAACAACACGACCGTCAACCGCGTTAGCTACAACGGCGGCACTGGCGGAATCCAAGCTAAACCTACTCCAGCGGAACAGGCGGCAGAGCACGAGCAACACACTCCCCCTCGGGCGGAGCAGCTTCAGCATGAGCGAGAGGCAAGCACCAATCGCATGCAACTGGCATCCGTCAACCATGGCCAGCCTGCGGTGGCGGCGACGCCAAAGCCGGGAGCGTTCAAGGGGCCTGGTGTAGTGGCGGCCAAGCCGGCATCAGCTTCTGCTCGCGCGTCAGCGGACCGGGCGGCGGCGAATCACGCTGCGGCCAAGGGCGGAGCCGCTACTAACGCAAACAACGCTAACTCCCGCGGGGCAAAGTCGAATGTGCCGCGACCCGGGAATTCCCGCGCAGGAGCCGCTGGGGCGAACACAGCACGCCCGGCAACGGGAGACCGCAACGTGCCGCGGCCGTCGGCGGGGTCCAGGGCAAATCCATCAACTGGATCTTCGCGGAATACTGGAACCCAGACACGCACGCAGGGGGTACCGCGACCGCCAAACGGTTCGCGCGTAAACAGTCCTTCCGGAGGGAACAACCGGCCGGATCGGGCAGCCCAGAATAATCCTGCCCCGCGTGCCGAACGAAGCGCCCCGGCGCCGAGACCGCAGGCGGAGCGTCCGGCCCCCGCGCCGAGGCCGCAGGCGGAGCGTCCCGCGAGAAACAACCCGCCGCCTCACCAGCAAGGTGAACGGCCTCACCAGCGATAGGTGATACTGCAAGGGTGGCCCGTGGCGTTCTGCCACGGGCCTTCTTGTAATTGATCGTGCCGCAGTCGGCCGAAACAA
>JAFAWN010000075.1 GCA_019241735.1 Terriglobales bacterium | reverse complement strand
CGCTGCCACCAGCGCCTCGGCGTCCTCCTGCTTGCTGACCGCAGCCACCTGAACGTAGTAGCCAGTTAATGGAGGCGGAGACGAATTGTCGGGGGCATCTGCGGATCGTTTCCCTTGCGCTGCTTGATGCGAGGGCAGCGCGCCGTTTTTCTGCGCTTTGGAATTGGCATCATCGGGCGAGCCGGCGGAGGGCCGGACGCCATTGGCACTGGAAGCAACGGTTGAAGGCCGGGGCCCTGGTCCACTCACGGAATTTCTTCCCATCGAATATCCGGCGCCAAAGCAGACTGCGCACAGCGCCACCAGGCCGAAGAATATCGCCACCATCTTCCCCGTGCCCAGAGTGATTTCCGTGTCTTGCGATGCAGCCATAGACCCTAACTCTTAACCGCGGGGGAAGATTCTGCGTCCTTCCCCAGCAGCTTTTGCAATCCGGAAAAGAAATCCACGGGAACTGGGAAAATCACCGTCGTGTTTTTCTCCACTCCGATCTCAGTCAGAGTCTGCAGATAGCGCAACTGTACGCTGACCGGCTCGGTGGCGAGAAGGTGGGCGGCATCTACCAACCGTTGGGCGGCGGAAAACTCTCCTTCTGCATGAATAATCTTTGAACGCTTTTCGCGCTCCGCCTCCGCCTGTTTGGCCATCGCCCTCAGCATAGACTCCGGCATGTCAACCTGTTTAACCTCGACGTTTACCACTTTCACCCCCCAGGGCGCGGTGTGGGTGTCGAGAATGCTCTGCAACCGGAGGTTGATTTTCTCCCGATGCGACAGCAGCTCGTCCAATTCCTGCTCTCCTAACACCGAGCGCAACGTGGTCTGTGCGAATTGCGAGGTCTGGTAGGTGTAATTGGAAACTTCGACCACTGCCTTCCGTGGCTCGATTACGCGCAGGAAGATGACCGCGTTTACCTTTAGCGTCACGTTGTCGCGGGTGATGATGTCTTGCGGCGGGACTTCAAAAGCTTCCTGTCGCAGCGAAACCCTTACCATCCGGTCTAGCGGCGCGAATACCAAGATGATGCCCGGGCCTTTGGCGGACTCCAGCAGGCGTCCCAGGCGAAAGATGACGCCTCGCTCATATTCGGCGAGGATTTTGATGGAACTCAACAGGTAGAGCACAACAATTACGATGACAATCGTAGAAAAGCCAAATCCAAGAACTTCCATTCAACCCTCCAACCAGATTCTTCCGTCGCGCGGATTGTACCGCACGCTACCAGCTTTGCACTTCGGTGGCTGTGGCGACTGGATTCGCCGACGACGCCCGATCGACCTGCAACTGCAACCCCTCAACTTTCCTCACTACCACTGTCTCGCCGGCAGCCACCGAAGTCGAAGCAATGGCATTCCAAAGCTCCCCATGAATGAAGACTTTGCCCTGGGGCGTGAGCGGAGTCTGGGTCAGGGCGATTTCGCCAATCAATCCCTGAGCGCCGGTGACGACTTTATTCGCCCGGGCCTTGAGCGCAATACTCATCAAAAAAACTGTGATGATGCCTAAAGGAATACTGACCGCCAGAGCCGTCCACACATGCACCCTCATTTCCGGAATCGGAGCGTCCACCAGCAGCAAGCCGCCTAATGTCAGGGTGACAATCCCACCGATCGCCAGCACGCCGTGGCTGGCGAATTTAGCCTCCAATGCGAATAAAGCGAAGGAAGCCACAATGAGCACCAGCGCAGCGAAACGTACCGGCAGCAGATTCAGCGCGAACACCGCGAGCAAAATGAAAACAATTCCTACCGTCCCCGGCAACACCGCGCCAGGATGGTTAAATTCCGCATAAAGGGCGAACGCGCCGATGGCCAGCAGAATAAAAGCGATATTCGGATTCATGATGAAAGCTAGAATGCGTTCTTTCAGGGTCATCTCAAACACGCGAACCGGCTGGCCGGATAAATTAAGCGTGACGCTCTGCCCGTTGAAGCGCTTAACAGGATGGCCTTGCAGCTGTTTGAACAGATCCTCCTGATCCACGGCGACGAAATCGATGAGCTTCTGATGCAGCGCCTCCTGGTCGGTAAATGAATTCGATTGCCGCACCGCGCTTTCGGCTACCTCGACGTTCCGGTTACGCTTACCCGCCACGGACCGCATCAGCGCCGCCGAATCGTTTTCTACTTTTTCTTTCATGACGTCGTCCATCTTGCCCCCGCCGAGGGAGACCGGGTGCGCCGCGCCGGTGTTGGTTCCGGGCGCCATCGTTGCCACGTCCGCACTCTCCAGGATGAAGAACCCAGCCGAGGCAGAGCGACTGCCGCTCGGGGTCACGTAAATAATTACTGGAACCGGAGATGCCAGAATCTTCTCGATGATGTTGCGGGTGGAATCCAACAGCCCGCCGGGCGTATTGATTTCGATCAATATTGCCTGATCGTTGCTTTTTTGTGCCTCAGCAACGGCGCGCCCAACGTATTCATCCGTAATGGGGTGGATGGTGTCGTCAATGACGATTTTCAAGACTTCGGCAGACGCCAACGACGATAACAAGGCGAGGCAGAAAAGGGTCCATAGCAACTCCTGGAATTTGCGTTTGCCTGAAGACCGTTTCATGGATTGAGCAGCGGCTGCGCTTTCCGCGCAAGTTTCGCTGCAAAGCGCTTGTTCCTATTGTCTCTCAAATCGAGCCGCAGCAGAAACAGCGCCGGTGCCGAGATCATCTTCATTGTCACTTTGTTTGACTTCCTGCTGCACGGTATGCAATGCCATCCAACTTGACAACGTCGGATCACCGGTAATGAGCCTTGCTCCGCGCTGAAATGTGAAGTAAGACCAGGCCCACTGAATCATTACCAGCAATCGATTGCGGAAGCCGATCAGAAAAAGAATGTGAATGAAGAGCCATGAAAGCCAGGCCACGAGTCCTGAAATATAAACCTTGCCGAACTGTGCGACGGCAGCTGCCCGGCCGATGGTGGCGAGGCTGCCTTTATCCACGTATTTGAAATTGCTGCGGGCCTTGCCTTGCAGGTCGCGTGCGATGTTGGCCGCCGCTGCGCTTCCCTGTTGCATGGCAACTGGTGCTACGCCGGGCAGCAAATTTCCTTTTTCATCTTTGAGGGAGGCGAGGTCGCCAATAACAAATACCTCGGGATGGTCCGGAATGCTCAGATCTTGATTGACCATCACCCGTCCCGCACGATCGAGCCGCGCGCTGAGTTTTTTGCCTAATGGAGACGCCGCCACGCCTGCCGCCCAAAGGATGATCGCCGCCGGCAGACGAGTCTTTCCCATGCACACAGCGGCAGGCTCGATGCCGGTAACCATCGCCGATGTATGCACCTCCACCCCGAGCTGGCGCAGCTGTTCTTCGGCGCTGCGAGACAGGTCTTCTGGATAAGACGGTAGCACTCGTGGCCCGCCTTCTATCAGAACAATGCGAGTCTGCCGTGGATCAATGGAATGAAATTCATCGGCCAGTACACGGCGAGCGATTTCCGCCAGGGTGCCGGCAAGCTCCACACCCGTGGGTCCGCCGCCGATAATCACAAAACGCAACGGCATCTGCGGACCGCCATTCGCAGCCTGACGCTCTGCGAGTTCAAAAGCCAACAGGACGCGGCGCCGAATCTCAATGGCGTCTTCGACGGTCTTAAGCCCAGGGGCAAAAGGTTCCCACTCGGGATGACCAAAGTAGGCATGGCGCGCGCCCGCCGCGACGATCAGGTAATCGTAAGCCACATCGAGGTCCTCTAACTTTACAATCTTGCGCTCGAGGTCAAAGTCCTGCACTTCTCCGAGCAGCACTTCAATGTTGTAAGCCCGGCGCAAAATCCACCGTACGGGCGTGGCGATTTCACCGGGGGAAAGCCCCGCAGTAGCCACTTGGTAAAGCAAAGGCTGGAAAGTGTGATGATTCTTGCGATCGATCAGCGTCACGCGAACGCGCTCGCGGGCCAAAGCATGGGCTGCGCGTAACCCGCCAAATCCGGCTCCGACAATGACTACATGTGGTGCGGTGGGAGATGCCACACTTATATGATTCCGCGGCGCGTGAATCAGGAGCAAGTCTTTTTCATACTGGCCTCCGCCCCACTCCTTTGGAGCGTATGCGGCGTGGCAATCATCGGGTAACATTCATCGAGCACCATGTGTCGCGTAACCAAAGCAACTCAGTTGGTGTAAACAGCTTGCAGCAGAAACTCTC
>JAFAWN010000435.1 GCA_019241735.1 Terriglobales bacterium | reverse complement strand
GCAACGCCAGGTGGCATCGGAAATTTTGTAGAGCAAATCTTTGGCCTTGTAGGTGTGCATGGGGCGGCCATCGCGCACCGCGCGAGTGGAAAAGTCTGTGTCGCGCAGAACCGCATACATGAAGTCATCGGTGACGCGGACGGAGTTGTTGGCATTCTGAAAGAAGATGGACGAGTAGGCTTCAGAATCAGGAGAAGAGCCGTCGTATCCGGCAGCCACAAGAGCGTGTGCCTTGGCTTCTTCTTTGGACTTGCACTCGACGAAATCCACAATGTCCGGATGATCAACATTCAGGATGACCATCTTGGCGGCGCGACGGGTCTTGCCGCCAGATTTAATGACTCCAGCGAAGGCATCGAATCCTTTCATGAAGCTGAGGGGGCCGCTGGCGGTACCGCCACCGCTTAAGCCTTCGGTGGAAGAGCGCAACGAAGAGAGGTTGGTCCCAGTGCCAGATCCCCACTTAAAGAGCATGCCTTCAGTTTTCGCGAGGGTGAGAATGGAATCGAGCGAGTCCTTTACCGAGTTGATGAAACAGGCGGAGCACTGCGGGGTGCGGTACCCAGTAACGCCGAACTCGACGGTTCCAGCTTGCGGGTTCCAGTGCCAGTTCTGGGCGTCGGAATTGGGCTCGATGCGATCGCAGCCAACGTTGAACCACACCGGAGAATTGAAAGCCGCATATTGACGAACCAGGATATAGGCGAGTTCGTCGTGAAAGATTGCGGCATCGTCGGCGGTCTTGAAGTATCCCTGCGACAGTCCCCAGTCGCGGATAGTCTCAGCCACGCGGGTAATCAGCGCGCGCACGCCGGACTCGCGCTCGGGGGTCCCTAAAGTTCCATGCAGATACTTGCTGGCCACGATGTTGGTGGCAGTCATCGACCAATCTTTTGGGGTCTCAACATCTTTCTGCTCGAAGATAACGTTGCCCTTGGCGTCGGTGATCTGGGCAAGGCGAAGTTCCCATTCGATTTCGTCGTAGGGAGAAACTCCGGCGCGGGTGAAGTGGCGGCTGAAGGTAAGGCCAGGGGCCTTTTTCTCGGGCTGGACGGTGGGCGCGCCGGTAGTGTTCGCGGCGGTATTGTCTGCGATCGGGGGGGATTTCTTCGTGGTAGTTTCCGGCATTGCCTTGAATCTCCTGAGTATCTATATAGATTGGGTCCCGTGCATACGCGATTCGTGCGAATAGTGGCTACGCCGATCAATTGGCCGGGCTGCGGCACAAGCGAGACCGGCCGCCATGCCAAATCTGCACTTCTAAATTTGCTGCGAAACTTTCAGGTTGCGGGTGTCTTCATTGAAATACTTCAGTATCGAAATACTTCAGCATTGAAATACTTCGGCATTTAATTCTCTCCCCGTCGCCCCCCGAGGGGATGCCCGATACCGAGCCGGAGGACGGCCACCGCGGAGCTATCAAGCACTCATGCGGAAAATGTTGCACCGGCTGTTGATGCCGCAGAAGTGTGTTTTAGCGAGTACCGATGGCACACAGTACGCCCGTATATAGTGGCTGTCAAGAGATTAGTCCTACATATTGTATCGAAAGCGATTACCTTCATGAATTCCCCGGGTTTGGATTGAATTTCCACAGGATTTAGGCGCGAGGGTCCGCCCGAGCGCTAGGCTTGCGGGACAAGGCGGACCGATGCGCGGCGTTTGGGTAGCGGCGGCATAGAGGTCACGTTACCAGGGCCAAACACCTGGTCCGCGGGACCCATAGCCACGTAAACATCTTCGAAAATCTCGCGAGGCACAATGCGTCTTGCGCCTTCGGAAGATTCGACTAGGTAGTCACCAGTTTGCCCACGATGTTCGCGGCCAAGGGCGTCGGTGAAAACCAGACGACCGTTGAGTTGCCGGGCGCGGATGAGAAAACGGGTGCGATAGACGTTCCACTTACTCTCCAGTTTGCTCAATTGGATCCACTCTTGGGGGAGGGATAATTGATTTGGGATTTTTATTTCTATTTTGTGGCTGGATTGTCATGGCGCGGTGAAAACGAATCTACGCGCAGCAGGTTGGACGGTCAATTCCAAAACTGTGGTGCAGTACCGGAAAAGTCACAGCACAATTTTGTGACGAATATGGTGTGGTAATTGAGCCAGAGAAGATAGTTGATTGGCCGCGCTGTGAGTGGAGTTTTTGGCGGGAGATTTCGAGAAAGACCAAATGCACTTTCGGCCGGTGGAACATTTTCCACAGTCAGCGCACAGGAAATACAGAAAAGCGCGAGCTCAGGTTGCTTGAGAGGTAAAAGAGGCATCCAAGCAGTAGAAATTCAGGAGGAAGTTATGGCGAAAGATCCAGTCTGCAATATGGAAGTAAAAGAGTCAGAGAGCAAATTCAAATCACAGCACGGCGGCAAGACTTATTCCTTCTGCTCGGAAGAGTGCAAGGAAACATTTGAAGAAAAGCCGGAGCAGTATGCGGCGGGCGCGGCCTGAGGTTGGCGTTGGGCTTTGTTGATGCCGGCTTCGCCGGCCGCCCAGATGAGGACATCTGGGCCTACGTTAATGCTGGTTGATGCCGGCTTCGCCGGCCGCCCAGATGAGACATCTGGGCCTACGTAAAACGGAGTTTGGACATCTGGGCCTACGTAATGCGGGGCCTACGCAGAATCTCTTTGGCGGCGCGCAGGCCGCTGGCGATGGCTCCGTGGACGGTGCCATTGTGTCCGGAAGTGTCGGTAGCTTCTCCCGCGAAAAATAAAGTGCGCTCGATTGGGGCAGCCAAGAGTTTCTGCGCTCCCTCGCCACCGACCTTCACGTAGCTGTAAGCGCCGCGCGCGAACGGATCACCCTGCCAATCGTGGAAATAAACTTCTTCGAGCAAGTCTGCCAGTCTGGCTCGAGTGATGGGCAATAACCGGCTGAGGGTGCGCAATGCTTTGCCGGTGACGAAAGCCAGGCTCCTGCCGGAGAGCCGGTCGGCGCAGCGAAATGGCGCCCAGCCGACGAGGATGGGAAAGCGCTGCGGAAAGGCTGTCCACCAGGTGGGGAACCAGGGATCGGTGGAGAAAAGAAAATTCATATGCGAGAGCGACTGGTCCTTGCCGCCGGAAGATGCGGTGAAGTTGTCCCAGAAGCGCTCGCGGAACCGTAGGGTCACGCGGACTACTCTGCCCATTGCCAGTTTCCGCAGAGCTACACGCTTATCGGCAGGCAGCGGCGGAGCGAAACGGACCGCGCCTTTTTTTCGGCTCGAGGCCTGTAGAACGCCGAGCGGCAATGTGATGAGAGCGCGAGGCGCAGCCAGAGAAATTCGGCGGGCTTTAATGCGACGGC
>JAFAWN010000370.1 GCA_019241735.1 Terriglobales bacterium | reverse complement strand
GGGAACTTCCCTGACGCTCCCGTCTGGAAGCTTCACGTGAATGCTGTCTGCCATAGAGAGCATTCAGTATAAAACACGTGGCCCGCCGCCTCCGGACATCAACTCCAATGCGTTTGCCAACAGGCAAACTACCATCCAACCTTCTGTCCTTTATTCTGCTCGTCCAGCCATTTTTTAAGCGGCGCGAAATAATCGAGGATTGCGGTTGCGTCCATTTCCCGCTGCCCGGTCAACGTTTCAAGTGCCTCCGGCCAGGGTTTGCTTTGGCCCAGCTCCAGCATCCGGTTGAACTTTTCGCCGGCCGCTTTGGATCTGAAAAAAGTGCAGCGATTCAGCGGGCCGGTATATCCAGCCTCCTTGCAGAGCGCGCGATAAAACTGAAACTCCAGAATGTCGGCCAGAAAATACCGCGTGTATGGCACATTGGCAGCAACGTGATACTTTGCGCCGGGATCGAAATCGGCCTCGCTGCGCTCGACCGGCGGCATTACGCCCTGATACTTCCTTCTTAAATCCCACCACGCCCGGTTATATTCCGCAGGTTTGATTTCTCCGGAAAATACTTTCCAGCGCCACTGATCAACGACCACAGCCCAAGGCAACACCGCCACCTTCGACAATGCTTCTTTCAACAGCAGTGGAATATCAGATTCCGGCGGCGGAATTTTGTCCAGCAATCCAATTTCTTTTAAATATTGCGGTGTAATCGCCAGCGCGATGGTGTCTCCAATCGCCTCGTGGAAGCCGTCGTTGGCGCCACTTTGAAACATGAACGGCTGGTCCTTGTAGGCGCGCTGATAAAAATTATGGCCAAGTTCGTGATGGATTGTGACAAAGTCTATATCGCGCACCTGAATGCACATCTTGATGCGGAGATCGTCTTTATTGTCGATGTCCCAGGCGCTGGCGTGACAAACCACATCCCGGTCGGCGGGTTTCGTGAACAGCGAACGCTGCCAGAAAGTCTCTGGAAGCGGCGCGAAACCCAGCGACTTGTAGAAATTTTCGCCGTACCGCACCATGCCTTTCGCGTCGAGGTTTCGGGCCTTCAGCAGCGCGGTTAAATCGTAGCCACTGCTCTTTTCCGGAAGACCTAAGGTCGGGAATATATTCCCCCACTCTTGCGCCCATGGATTGCCCAGCAGATGCGCCGGGATCGGTCCATCTGGAGGAACCAGGCGCGCTCCGTACTTTTGCGCCAGCTTCGCCCGGACGTAAGTATGCAGCGCCAAATAAAGCGGACGCACCTGCTGCCACAGCCTTTCCACTTCCTCGCTGAACTGCTCAGGTGGCATGTCGTATCCCGCGCGCCACAATGCCCCAGTATCGGCGAATCCCATTTCGCGCGCACCCTGATTCGAAAGCTCTACAAACCGCGAATACCGCTGGCGCATAGGCGCGCCTACTTTGTGCCATCCCAGCCACAGATCTTGCAGCTCAGCCGGGTCGCGGCTCTCGCCCATAATCCGTTCGATCGCGGTAATGTCGAGGCACTCATCCGGCTTTCGGCAATATTTGCCCTTCCCGTAATCGGCGTCGAGTGATGCTGCAATCTGCGTCAGCTCGCGGCGTAATGCCGGGTCTTTTGGGGCAGGCGCGGTGGTCGCCACACGTAACAGCGAAAACTTCCGCGCCAAAACTGGAGGCATTTTCAAGCCATCAAACCGTTTCGCCTGCTCAATCAGTTCCGTGGTCGCAGCTGTTAGTTCCTCCTGCGCCTCGGCCGACAAAGCTACAGTGTCATCGGTAATAAAGTTTTCCTGTATCCAGCCGGCGCGATTTGCCTTTACCCCAAGATCACTGAGCCGCGACTCGGCCTCCGCCATGAATCGTTCAGCATCCGCAACCGTGGGCTTGGGCTTGGATTCAGCCAGGACAAACTGGGCGATGAATAGCAATGCGAGCACGGCGACCAATCTCATTCGAATCCTCCGCGGGAAATTATAAGGGGAACTTCGATCCCCGGAAATCTGCCGCGTAGCGAGCTCAGGCACTTACAAGTGGAACACGTTTTTTATGCCCACGGCCGACGCCGCAGCCAGAATTGGAAAGATCACAGTCAACATCCACAGCACCACGCGGGGCTTCGGGATTAAGGGCAACAGTGCGATGATGGCGAAAGGTAAGACCGGAATCGCAAAGCGGGGAAAATCTCCGCGCGCCCACTGCGGCGCGTTGTAGGTATAGATAAAGACCACATAAAGGATAGCAAAAATTGTTTCCACCGGGCGGCGCAATGCGTCCTGCCGCCGGCTTGGCATCAACGTCAGAACGAATCCGGCCAGTATGGACAGAATCCAGCCCAGCGTGAGGATGAGATTCGTCCACGGCGCTGGCTCATGCAATGTTCCCTTTACGATTGC
>JAFAWN010000356.1 GCA_019241735.1 Terriglobales bacterium | reverse complement strand
AGCCGTACATACTCAATGGCGAGCCCGTGGAAGTGGAGACGACTATCACTTTCAACTTCACGCTATCCGGAGGTTAAGGCTGCGCGGCTGAGATTTAGATTGACATCGGCTGTAACCCTCCCCCAAAATCCCACCTCTACAAGGTGGCCGCAGGGGAATGGTGTTGCATCTTGAACCGGGCCGGCCTTGTTCTTTTGTTGTTTTGCACCGAATTCGCAGACAAAGCTTTTAAGCGCTATTAGACGGTATAATCCACGACTTCTGAGGAGGGAAAGCAACTCATGTTCGTAGCCAATTTAGCTGCACACACCCTGGTCCACATACACCTCTCCGCCACATGGCTTCTGCAAGCGGAACCAACCGTAGGTTTTGATCCCATTTCGCTGTGGAGGCAGATGGGCATCCTGGCGAAAATAGTGGTGGTAATTCTGTTCATCATGTCGGGATGGTCGATTGGAGTGATGATTGACCGTGCCATGGCCTTCAGCGCCGCCCGAAAACAGTCGCGGGCCTTCGCCCCAGCAGTCGCTGGCGCGCTGCGCGATGGCAAGATTGACGAAGCCATCAAAGTTGCCGAGCGCAACAAGAAGAGCCATCTGGCAAAAGTAGTCACGGCGGGACTGATGGAGTTCCGGGCTCATGAAGAGAGTGGCGAGATTCCGGGTGAGAAGATTGAAGCCTCCAAACGCGCACTGGAGCGCACCGAAGCCATTGTGCACGCGGAGTTGAAGCGTGGACTCGGCGGCCTTGCGACCATCGGCTCAACCGCTCCGTTCGTAGGGTTGTTCGGCACCGTGGTCGGTATTCTGAACGCGTTCCGCGAAATCGCCAGCAGCAAGACCACCGGTTTGGGAGCCGTCGCCGGCGGTATTTCGGAAGCACTGGTCACAACCGCCATTGGATTGTTCGTCGCCATTCCGGCGGTTATGATGTTCAACTACCTGACCGGGCGGGTCGAGGCGTTCGATGTGGAAATGGATAACTCATCGAGCGAATTGATTGATTACTTCCTGAAACGTCGCGGCGTAATGCGCCGGCCGTAATGGTTGGTTGAATTTCGCGCCGCCGAAGGTTCGCGACTGACGCGGCGCTGAACCCAGCAGTGGGAGAGCAGGCTCTATGGCAATTGCTACGAGGAATGAAGGGGCAAACGTAAATTCCAACATCAATGTGACGCCCATGGTGGACGTTATGCTGGTGTTACTTATCATCTTTATGGTGATCACCCCGATGTTACAGCAGGGGGTGAGCGTGGACCTGGCCAAGGTAAACAATCCCGAGCGGATGCCCGACGCGGAACGCGAAGATGCGCTGGTTGTGGCGGTCATGCGCGACGGGACGATTTATTTCCGCAGCGACAAAGTTCAGGTTGACGACCTTACTCAGAAGGTGAAGGACCGCCTGGCCAGCCAGACCGATAAACGCGTGTACGTGAAAGCGGACGCGCGCGCCAAGTTCGGCGCGGTGGTGGGAGTGGTAGATAATGTCCGCGCCGCCGGCGTGGACCAGTTGGGCCTGCTGACCGACCAGAGAAAAAATATGCCGGGCGCAGCCGGCGCACCCAAGGGCGAGTAATTTTTAGCGGCTGTAGTTTGACGAGGAGACCTGTATGAGCATGGCAGTCGGCCCCAGCGGGGGCCAAAGCGCTGATATGAACGTGACGCCGCTGATCGATGTTCTGCTGGTGCTGATCATCATTTTTATGGTCATCAACCCTCCTCAACCGAAAGGGCTGGATGCGTTGGTACCCCAGCCGCCCCCGCCCGACCAGCCGAAGAACAGCGATCCGAGCCGGACTATCGTTGTGCAATTAATTGACCGCGGCGCAGGTCAGGAGCCGGCGGTCAAAATCAACGGGGAAGACATAACCTGGGACAACCTCCAAGGCCGGCTGGCTGACATTTACAAGACCCGTGCAGAGAAGGTCATGTTCGTCAAAGGCGACGACAATGTTCCCTTTGCGGACGTGGCTAATGTGATTGACATTGCCCATGCCGCTGGCGTAGACAAGGTAGGCCTGATTACCGCCAAAATCGAGGCCGGGGGATAGCGAGCAGGTCCGGATGAAAGCCAGGGGCATAAAGTTGTCCTCGTAAGACTCCCTGGATCGCCCTGTCCGCCTTCAGGATTGCATGAGCATCACCGTATTTCCTGTTAGAGGGAGAATCAAAACGCGATGAAAGCTAGCGCACGGGTTCTGGCATTGGGGACAGTCGGTGTAGCGGTGTTGCTCGCATCCGGCTGTAATAAATTACGGGCGCGGGACCAGTTGAACAAAGGCGTGGCGGCGTACAAGAACACCAAGTACGAAGAGGCCATTGATCACTTCCAGCAGGCTGTTAATCTCGATCCCAATCTTATGAACGGCCGCCTTTATCTGGCGACCGCCCTGGCCAATCAGTACATTCCGGGAGCTGACAACGAAGATAATAACCGCGTTGGGCAGCAGGCTATTGATGAATTCAAGCGGGTGCTTGCCATGCATCCCGGCCGGGAGCAGAAAATCACCAGCCTGAAAGGCATCGCGTCGCTGTATTTCAATATGAAGAAGCTCGACCAAGCGAAGGAATATAACCGCCAGGTCGCCGCTGCGGATCCTAATGACCCCGATGCGCACTATTCGGTGGGCGTCATCGATTGGACCGAATCCTACCAGCCTCGCATGGAGGCCCGGGCCAAGCTGGGATTGAAACCGGAAGAGCCGCTCAATGCCAAGGATAAAGAACAGAAGTCAGTGTGCGTCAGTTTGAGAGAGAAAAATTTTCCCGTGATCACGGAAGGCATTGATGAGCTCAATAATGCGCTGCGCATCCGTCCCGATTATGACGATGCCATGGCGTACCTGAACCTGTTATACCGGGAAAAGGCCGATCTCGAATGCGATGATCCCGCCGCCCGGGCTGGAGATCTGAAGACTGCAGACGGATGGGTGGATAAGACCCTTGCCACCAAGAAAGCCAAAGCCGAGAAGCAAAGCTCAGCTACCGGCATTACGCTCGATCAGCCGAAACAATAGCTGCCCTCAACCTGGCGCCTGGCTTACCTAGCGCCGGGCTGGGTAGGCACCCTCAGGGACTATTTTTCGCGCCCGGAATAACCCGCCCAAATGCCTACTACCAAGCTGCTCACCAGCAGAATTTTATTCAGCACGGCTGTTATCGTTAGCCACTCACCATTAGCGTGCATTACAAACCTTCCTGTAATGTGGCCGGCTTCTGCGACCAACGCCCCAACGGCCAACAGAACAGCTGCGGAGGTTGGGCGCCGCAGATTTCTTTGGGCTCGCAAAAAGGGATAAATAGGCAGAACACACAGGACCAAGAGGACCGCAATGATCCTTGGACGGTCGAACCATACTGTGGATTCCTGCGGGTGGAAGGCAAGCCAACTCAGCACAAGAAAAACCGCACTAGACGTTGAAAGAATCCAGACCAGCCATTTCTTGCTCGACATCTGTTATATGCCACCTAAGGATGCTGCATACAAGCAGTTTGTCCTCAATAAATAAAGTACTGTTTGGCCCCATAGTTCACGCCCTCAAAGGTCACTTCCGGTCCCAACATAGTTGTGTCACATACAAGAATCCCCGATCCAGTGAAAGCGCATGCTCCCGCTGCGGAACCCATAGTAGTGGCTGACATAATATCTAGTAACTCGTGGTTATGATTAGCCTGGTTCTGAACGTTGGTAGCGCACTTGTCATATTGAAGAATCGAATTAGGCGGCATTGGCATCGGCGGTGTGGAGCTGGTCTGTTGCGCTGCGCTGTTTCCGACGGACCCGACGCCTCCGGGTGACGAAGTGCCGGGTCCAGAAAAGGGTACCAAAATCGTCACTGGGCCTGGGTCATATGGCGCCGCTACTGTAACCGTTTCCCCCGGGAGCAAGGGATCTCATCTTCGCTCGCACGCACGGCCACGCGGAGAGCTTTCGCTTCGCCTTTGAGATCGCACGTCGTAAGAATCGCGGCGGCCGCCAAGCGGACGCGCGGGTCAACTGCATCTAGCTCAGAATGTAACTCAGTTCGGTACGCACCTCCTTCAGCAACACCAAAATCCTTCTACGCTAAAAAAGCTACTCAATTTTCCCACGGATTATCAGCCGGGGCTAATCTCGCGCTGGGGACCGGATGTCCGCAGCTGTAGAGTCGCAGCTTTATCCCTTCGAAGTCCTTCTCCTCGAAACCCCCGCATCGGGTTGCAATCAAATTGCTTAATGCGGACAGAGGCTTGTCCTCGTGTACACCAGTATTGGCATGACTGATGACAAACCAGATGCGCTGATATCCGCCGACGTTTTGCTCAAGCGCTCTGTAATCGGGCTTCTCCACAAAATCGAGAAATAACATGCGAGGTCCGTGATAAGGGTAGATGACTGCCGGGTAACCAACTGGCTGCGATCGCAGCCAATAGTAATACTCATACGGCATGCGGCCCATGGCGACGAAGAAGACCAAACCATCCGTGGGCTGCGCCTGGCTGAGCAGGTAGGTCGAAGCGCCACGCCAATCGTCGCGCTGGATATCAAAGTCATCAGCGTAGTAGGAAAGCGTCCCGCGCAGGGACAAGGCTATAAACGGCAGCACCGCGAGCGCGAGGAGTGCGCGGTTCGGAATGCGGCTCAAGCCCGCTGCGGCCAGTATTACGAGAGCGGGAAGCGACAGTATGAAGTACCGGGCGAGGAACAGCGGCCGCGCCAGTGACACTGCCAAAATAAGCAGCAGCGGGAAGAGCAGCCAAACCAGAAGAAACCAGTACCGCCACTGTTCCCGGGGCAGCGCCGGCAGCCTGATCCGCCGAAGTGCCGGAACAATTGACGCTCCACAAGCCAGCAGATAAAGGAGTAAGAGAGTCGCGCCTCCATTTCCCGCCAGGTGGATTGCAAGCTCCCAAAGGTCCTTGATGCCGGGGCGCTGAATCCAACGCAGCGGGCCGGCGCCGGTGGTGCCAATAAAAAGAATGATCGGAGAGATCAGAAGTGCGATCCATCGTAAGTCGCGCCCAAGAGCCTTGGGAGCGGCCTCCGGCCGCAGGAATCGCAGTGAGAGCCAATGTCCGATGATCAACAACGCAGAGTAAAAGTGGGCGTAGGCCGCAGCACTACTTAGGATGACGTACGCGATACGATTGC
>JAFAWN010000351.1 GCA_019241735.1 Terriglobales bacterium | reverse complement strand
TCGAACTTATCGCGCAGGATTTTGCGGATCTTGGTCAGCCCAACTTCAACTTCGTCTCGTAGGGGTTCGGTGATTTCGCAGTGCCTGCCGGTGTATTCCACGTTCATGCTGGGATCTCCGGAGAAATTATTTTATTTTTTTACCCGGCGCTGATGGGTGCTGGGAATACGCATGTCCTCACGATATTTCGCCACCGTCCGGCGGGTAACCTGGATGCCTTGCGATTGCAGGATTCGTGTAATCTGCTCATCGGTCAGCGGCCGCGCCGGATCTTCGTCCTCAATGAGTTTTTTCACCCGCCGCTTCAGGATCAGCAAAGACGTGTTGCCGCCCTCAGGCCCGTTAACGCTCTCGCTGAAGAAATATCGCAGCTCAAAAACTCCCTGCGGCGTGTGGGCATACTTGCTGGCCACAGCCCGGCTTACAGTCGAAGGGTGTACGCCGATTTCCTCCGCCACCTCTTTGATCATCATCGGCTTGAGCTCGTCGATGCCTTTTTCCAGGAAATCCTGCTGCCGCGCCAGGATGGTGTAGCAGACTTTTATGATCGTCTGCTTCCGCTGCTCGATGTTTTTGATCAGTTGAATGGCGCTCTTGTAGCGCTCTTTGACGTAATTCCGCGTGTCTTTGTCGTTGGTTTCCCGGGTCAGCAACCGCTTGTATGCGGGATTCAGGCGAAGCTGCGGAACGTCTTCGTCATTCATTAATACCAGCCACTCGTCGCCATGTTTTACAAACGCGACGTCAGGCTCAATAAGCCGCGGAACGCTTTTGTTGTAGCGCAGCCCCGGCCGCGGATCCAGGGTGCGAATGTAATCGAGCGCCGCCTGCACCGCCTCCATCGGACGCGTCATCGCCCGCGCAATCTCCTTGTATTGCTTGTTCTGCAATGCCCGCAGGTGCTGATCGACGACGATCAGCGCATCGGCCAGCGCTTCCCCATTGGCGTCCCCATTTTCTTTTTTCTGTTCCGCCAATTGCTGCTGATATCTCAATTGGTAAAGCAGGCACTCCCGCAGATCGCGGCAGGCAACGCCAGGCGGATCCAGTTGCCGCACTATTTCTATTGCTTCGTGAAGATCATCCACGCTGAAATTTGATCTCGCCGCAGGAACCGGGACCGTCGCGGATGCCGCCTTCATCTCATCCGCGGATTTCGAAACTCCTTCTACTGCCGCGAGCACCTCGTCTGCCACCGCAGATTCTCGAGTGCCTTCGAGGTTTCCAGCGCCGTTACTTGATCCTTCCGGCGTCGCCTCCCATCCCGCTTCGCCGTGATCCTCTGCTAACTCCGGATCCTCAAGACCCGCATCGATGCCCAGCGCGGCCGCCTCTTTCACTACGTTCTCTACAACTGCGGCATCGACTTCAGCCGGAGCCGGAGGCACCACCCCCAGCAACTCGTTGTCACTCGCGATCAGATATCCATCTTCATTGAGGTTGCCCAGGACCGCTTCGGCGGCCTCACGCACCTCGGGGCGCATGGTGATCGACCCCAGTTGCCAGCTTAGGTGGTCGGAAAGATTGCTGGGCTTGGAGAGAAAATTCTCGAATGACGGACGCTCAATGTCCTCCATCTCGCTCTGGCTGCGGTAGCCGGGATCGAGGTACTCCTGAAAGAACGACCCGAAATCGATCTCCTCGAACGGGTCCTTCTTTTCAATTGCGGTGACCGTATTCTCCTCAGGCGCTGGTCGGTCGCGCTCCTCCTCGCGGCGTCCAAGTTCATCGATCAGCGGAACCGAGTCTTCCAGTTCTTCAAGGACCGGATTCTCGACCATCTCAGCGGTGATCATGTCCCGCAGCTCAAGCTTGTTGAGCGCAAGAACACTGACCATTTGCACCAGACCCGGAGTCAGTATCTGCCGCTGCGAAACCTTCAAATGCAGCTTGGGTTGCAACAACACCATAAGTTGATATAAGTCCTTAAACTACTAAGCTTTAACTCTTAGCCCTTGGATCAGAGAGAAGCTCTCCCCCAGATACACCCGCCGCACCTCTGCATCGCCACCCAACTGCTCCGGCGTTCCCTGGCGAAAGATCTTCCCTTCATTAATGATGTAGGCCCGGTCGGTCACCGCCAGCGTCTCGCGGACGTTGTGGTCAGTGATCAGAACTCCAATCCCATTCCCCTTTAACTTGCTGATAATCCTCTGCATATCCAGAACTGCCAGCGGATCAATTCCGGAAAACGGCTCATCCAGCAAAATGAATGCCGGATTAATGCACAGCGCCCGGGCAATCTCCACCCTTCTCCGTTCCCCGCCCGACAACGCATACCCACGATTCCGCCGGATATGCTCCAAGCCGAGCTGATCAATCAGCTCTTCCATCTTCTCCCGGCGCTCGTGCCATGAAATCGGCTGCGCCTCGAGCACCGCGAGGACGTTTTCCTCCACAGTTAACTTGCGGAAAATCGATGCTTCCTGGGGGAGATAACTGATGCCAAACTGGCGCGCCCGCAGATACATGGGCACGTTTGTAATGTCGTTCTCGTCGATCAGCACCCGGCCCGCGTCCGGGGGGACCAGGCCCACAATCGCATAGAAGGTGGTTGTCTTTCCCGCGCCGTTAGGTCCCAACAGGCCAACAACTTCGCCTTGCTGAACGCTAAGGCTTACTCCATTCACAACTTGCCGGCCGCGGTACGACTTTCCAATTTCGTCGGTGGCCAGCGTATGCATTTATCGTGCCACTTGGGTCTTGGTCACCGTGGGGGATTTTGTGCTGCCTTCCACCAAAACCCTAGCATCGTGCCTAAACAAAGTCAACGAAACCCC
This sequence comes from Terriglobales bacterium, assembly GCA_019241735.1. Taxonomy (GTDB): domain Bacteria; phylum Acidobacteriota; class Terriglobia; order Terriglobales; family Acidobacteriaceae; genus JAFAWN01. Next base: position 884 of record JAFAWN010000351.1, on the reverse strand, counting down.
GGTAATCTTGCCTTGTTCGGCATCAAAAATGCTAGGCGGTCCGCCGGTCAATACGAACTTATCGGTCGCGGCGGTATAAACCAGCTTGTCACCCAGAGCGTTTCGCCCGGGTTGAATGACTACGACATGGCCTAACGCGATGATCTGTTCGACTTTGGCCGGTTCTGCCGGCAGTTTTCCATCCGCCGCCAACTCTCTCTGATTCAGCAGCACGTGCATCTCGTCAGCATCTACCGTCGCATCGGATCCCTTCGCTTTTACTCCTCCTTCAAAATGTGCATCGCGGCTGTTGTCCCTGTAAGTTAGTTTCGGCCCAATCACGGTCACCGGCGTCGTTTTTCCTTCCTTGTCGGTCTGCACCAGAAAGCTCCTGACGCTTTTCTCCTTCGAGCCTAGCGCAACCACCGAACGTTGGTCCCGGTTGAATTCGATGAACGGCGCTTCCACCACATTTGCTCCCTGCCAGAGTCGCGCCTTACCGCTATACGTAGCCGTGCCGGCCTTGCTATGAGCAACCATGCTCGCGGATGTGACGTGAATCGGATCCGACGACGCCAGCAGCGCCCCACCCGGCTGCGGCTTCATATTGCTGTACGTACTCTTAACATTTCCGTCTGCGTAGGCTTCTCCGGTTGCCCGGTTCATGCGGACAACTTCGGCGGTGGTCGATGTATCCGCATCTGCCACCCGGGGAGAACCCTCGAGCAATAACATTTGATCTGACGGTGTGTAGTGGGCGCGATCCGCCCAGGCTTTATGCGCGTCGTCGAAGTAGTAAAAGTTTCCCGCCTGGGTCACGCTCTCGACGCCGCCCTGCCGGAAACTCGCGTCGAATTTCTTGCTGCTGCTGACCCGTTCCGGCTGCGCCGTCGCACCTTTAAACT
>JAFAWN010000271.1 GCA_019241735.1 Terriglobales bacterium | reverse complement strand
CTTCGTCCAGTGAATCGACTTTGAGCGCGAGCTTCATGCGGCGCTCTGAGCCAAATTGATTGATCAACACCTGGGACCTGGGATGCCCTTTGACGTTCTGGAACAGCAGCGCGGGGCCGCCCGAGCTGCTTTTCGAAACTCGATCGGCAATTTCAGCAATCTCAAGAATTGGATCTACTTCTACGGAGATCCTCTTGAGTTCACCGGCGCGGTCTAGCGCGGAAATCCACTCACGCAAATCGTCGTAGGCCACTAAGTCCTGCTTTCACAAAGGCTGAATTATAAGGCAGGCCGGGATTATGCCGGCTTGAATCCACGGGAAAGATATCGAAGTCCAGCGACTTCACCCGGAACACAAGCAAAGGAAATTTATGAGTTCACTGAGCGCAGTCATCGCGACGCCCCTGGCGTCTCTTGAAAAACCTGGCGTTCCACATGGGATCGCAGAAATAACTGCCGCCTTCGGCGACATAACCGAATACATAAAATCAGACGGAACGCTGGACCCCCGGTGGGGTGCTGAAATGTTGGGTGTGGCGGCGTCACCGTTTCGGCTCATGCTCTCGTTTGCCCCGACAAAAACCATAACTCACTTTTCTTGTCATAAGCGATTAATTGAGGTTTTTCAAAATGCCTTTACGCGCATCCAAAGTAGTGGGATGGAAACCAGTATCACCAGTTTTGGCGGGTGTTTTGCATTCCGTCCGCAGCGTACGGGAGCCAGGCTGTCCACCCACAGCTGGGGTATCGCCATTGATTTAAATCCCGAGAGCAATGTCCAGGGTACTGACGGCCGCATGGATGCAGAACTGGTAAAACTTTTTCAGGATGCAGGATTTGAGTGGGGTGGTAACTGGCATGGTAAGACCAAAGACCCCATGCACTTCCAATTCTGCACCGGATATTAAGCGGCGGAACTACATTATAGTGAACAAATGGCAGCATCCATGACACAGAAACGCAGGGTAGTGGTGACCGGCATGGGTGTCGTCAGCCCCAACGGCATTGGCAATCATGCGTTTGCTGAGAACATTCTTGCCGGGCGCAGCGGCGTCGGCAGGGTTGCGCGCTTTGATCCTGCTGAAATTCCAGTCCAGATCGCGGGCGAGGTCCGCGACTTCGATGAAAGCGCGTGGGTGGAGAAACGGGACCGCAAGCATGTGTCCCGCGTGCTGCCGTTAGCGCTGGCTGCAGCTAGTGAAGCATTGAGCGAGGCGGGATTCAATCCGGCCTCTATGCCGATGGCCGAAAAGCGCCGCTTTGGCGTAATTCTGGGCTCGGGCGGAGGCTCGCAGGAATTTACCGAAGAGCAATACCGGCTGTTCTTTCGTCAGCAATATAAACAGATGAGTCTGTTCTGCGTGCCGACGGGCGTGATGGGAACGCTTTCCAGCGAACTCAGCGTGCGCTTCGGATTGCGCGGCCCCAGTCATGTGATCACTACCGGATGCACGTCTTCGACCGATGCCTTTGGCTATTCGATGCGCCAGATCCAGTCCGGAAGACTGGACATGGTATTGAGCGGCGGAGCAGACGCGCCCATTGCGCTGGGAATTATCAAGGGATTTATCCTGATGAGAATTCTCACCGAATCATGGAATGAGGCGCCGCAGCGTGGATCGCGCCCGTTTTCCGCTGACCGCGATGGTTTCGTTCTGGCCGAGGGTGCATGGATGTTTGTGCTCGAAGAGTTTGAACATGCGAAGGCGCGCGGCGCTCCGATTCTCGCGGAGATTTGCGGATACGGTTCCACCTGCGAGGCATTTCACCGCGTACGTTTGCAGGAATGCGGCGAAGAGCCCGCACGCGCCATTGGGCTGGCGATAAGAGAAGCCGGAGTCTCGGCGGAAAACATCGACTACGTGAACCTTCACGGGACCTCGACCCAACTGAACGACCGGATCGAGACCCGGGCATTGAAGCTGGCGCTGGGCGAACGGGCAAGACAGATACCGATGTCGGCGCTGAAATCGCAGATCGGGCATCCGCAGGGCGCTTGCGGAGCTGCGGGAGTGGCAGCCACGATCGTTGCCATGCGCCGCGGCCAGATTGCTCCTACGCTAAATCTGGACACCCCCGATCCTGATTGTGATCTCGACTACGTCCCCGATGCCGGACGCAAGCACCGCATCGAACACGCTGTCTGCAACTGCATTGCATTCGGATCCAAGAACTCGGCCCTAGTGCTCAGAAACGGCGCTGCTGCCGCCTAGTAGTTTGTTTTCGCAGTTCAGAAATTGGGCGCTGGGCACGCCGGTTGCATGCTAAAATTCCGTAGTTTTGAACGCCCTGCTTGCTGATCCAAGCAGGGCTGTGAAATTGCGGGTGCCTCGATACGGAGTCTTCCC
>JAFAWN010000396.1 GCA_019241735.1 Terriglobales bacterium | reverse complement strand
CCAATCTCCAATGGCAACGATCATCATCATATTGGGCCCAGGCGCCATTTGCCCAACGCTGTACATATGAATCAGCTGCGGAAAGGTAAGCCACTTGTGGACATCGACGGTCAGGATCTTCATTTCGGGGAACGCCGCCATTCCGCCGCCCACGGTCAGGATAGAGAGATAGGCGAATACCCGGATAAGCGCTGGCATTTGGTTCATTGGGCAGGACTCTCTTTCTGCGAACGTTGGGGGTGATGAAACAGAATGGCAAGGAGTCCGACAACCACCAGCGTCCGCGGAACCGACTGATGCAACCGGTTTACGGCAATGACGGTCAATGCCATGAAAACAAAATCAAACTTGTGTGCCAGCGACTTCTTGCTGAGCTGTACAACGGTTGAGAGAATCAGACCCACAGCTGCGGCTGCCACACCTTTCAACGCGGCTGTCACCCAAACGTGGTCGCCATGTTGGCGATAAAAAATACCCACCGCGAACATGATCGCCGCACCTGGTAAACAGATGCCAATGATCGCGGCTATTGAGCCCAGCACACCTCGTAACTTCTCTCCCACCAGAATGGCCATGTTGGTTGCATTCAGGCCAGGCAGCGACTGGCTGATGGAAAGCATTTCGACGAATTCCTTGTCGTCTACCCAATGTCGCTTAGCGACGAGGCTGCCGCGCAGGTATGGCACGACGCCTCCGAAGCTCGTGGCACCAATGAGCAGAAACTCCAAAAAAATCTGCCCAATCGAGGCTTTCGCAAGAACAGGAGTGGCGTGGGCGACCGTTCCGACTACAGACTTCGCGATGTCACTCATGACTTTGCGGCTCGTTCCCTTTCAGGCGGTACACCATACCGGTTTTGGTCACACCGAGAGCCAGCCAGTCCTTGACGTCCTGCTGCAACGAGATGTAGAACTGCGCGGCCCGCTTCTTCTGTGTTTCCGCCACTTCTTCTCTGCGGGCGAACTGGACTTGAAAGGCGAACTCTCCCACCAGGGGCAGGTGCTCACCGCGGGTACGCCATAACCCGATGTCGCACTTCGCCACGACCGCTTTGCCAAAATCCAATTGACCGAGCGGCAGAAGCACTTCCTCCACGATGCCTTCATTTACGAGCTTGACCTTTTCGCCCTTCGACTTGATCAGGGGAGCCAATGCGGGAAAGACCCGGCCAAGGGTTTCCATTGACGTACGATCCGCCTCGTGCACTTGACTTAAGCCGAATTGGCAGTTGTGGGAATAGAGAATGCGATATCCTCCCACCTGATCCTTCAATGGCAGGGCCTCGGCCTTGAACTTAATGCGGTACTTGCCGGCAATCTTCGGACGCACATCCAGCGCTGTGGCGGCGTGCTCGTCGGGGTGACGGAACTTAAAGACGATTTCCGGATCGCCTTCAGGAAAGCCATCGACGTAAGAAACGCGTCGCCGCAAAATGAATGCGTTGTTATAGAGGCGAAAATCCGGCGTGTCGAGAAAAATAATCTCGCGCACTTCGGGCCGCAGGCTAGCATGGGGATCAGATATGAATCCCACTCCCACGTTCTTCGCCGTGCGTTGTACGATTTTGCCGAAGTCGCGGAAGCTTTGTACTGATGTGAAGCGATCTGGTTTCAGGATGAGTTTGGCTTCCAGGTACGTGATGTTGTCTAGCGGCGCCCCGTCAGCATAGGTTGCTCCTCCTGCGGCACCGTTAACAGGGGGTTGCTCGCTCCCTTTTTTCTTCTTGCCCGATTTGTTCTTGTCTTTTTTCTTTTCTTTCGCCATTGGCTCCCTCCAGGATTAGCCCATCCTGCTGTGTCTGGGCGAAACTCGCTGCCTGCTTCAAATTTGTCTCGTCACATAGACTGTCAAAGTGCGAGTCCACATCCGGCCCGTTTTTCATAAATAAATGCTCTACCTGTACCACGCGATGTAGCCCCTTCGGTCTGGACTCATTTATTTCCACGCCAACCAGGCGCTTTCAAATCGCTGCGTGATAACGATCCATTCGCTGCCGGGGCCAACCCGCATAGAAGGAATTTAGTTATCGGTGCAGATTTGGATGGCGGCATAGTGAACCAGTTAGCGTCTCGTGATGATATGATCAGCCGTCGCTTATGGGAAATACTGTTGTACGAACCTTCTTCAATGCAGTGCTGGCTGCGATGGGACTGGCCCTACCAGCTAGCGGCGCCAGCTGTGAAGGTCTGTCAGCTGTAACGCTGCCCAACACCAGAATCACCGTTGCCCAATCTCTGCCCGCCGGCACGTTCAGTCCGCCCTACGGCCATGCGATTGACAAACTTCCCGCGTTTTGTCGCGTAGCGGGGCTGATGGAACCTACACGCGACTCGTCCATTCACTTTGAGGTCTGGCTCCCTGCTTCCGGCTGGAACGAAAAGTTCCTGGGCGCCGGTAATGGCGGGTTTGCCGGTTCGATCGATTACAACGCGATGGCGGGTGACCTGAAGCGCGGTTATGCCACAGCAGCTACCGACACCGGGCATGAGGCGGACGGCGTGGACGCGAGTTGGGCTTTCAAACATCCCGAAAAGGTGATCGATTTCGGCTACCGCGCGCTACACGAGACGACGGCCGCGGCTAAAGTCATCATTCAATCGTTTTACGGTCGGGTTCCGCAGCGCTCCTATTTCGACGCTTGTTCCGATGGTGGCCGCGAAGCGTTGATGGAAGCGCAGCGTTTTCCCGACGACTACGATGGTATTCTTGCCGGTGCACCGGCAAACTTCTGGACGCACCTGCTGGCAGGCGGTATTGATGTCGCGCAAGGAATGTACGGCAATCCAGCGGCCTACCTATCCAGTGTCAAG
>JAFAWN010000230.1 GCA_019241735.1 Terriglobales bacterium | reverse complement strand
GCGTGTTGCGTCGTGCTTTGGAAGAGCCGATAGAAATTGTACGTCCTGCCAGGAACAGTCGCCTTCAGGCGCTCACCACCAAAGCTCTTGATAATCTCAGCCAGTTCGAGGTGGCTGGCAAAGAACGACTCCATCGTCTGTTGCCAGGCCCTTTCGGCGGCGTCCCTGACCGCCGGCCAGTCCAGCTCCTTTGGCATTCCGGGCCACGGAGGGATGGGTACGCCATTCACAGCGCCGTGAGCAAATCCGGCCCAGGCCTCCAGATGCAGAAGCAGTTCCCACATTGAATGCGCATTAGTGACGGGGTGAGCCCGGGCCTGCTCGGAAGTGACGTCGCGGAGAATCTCGCGGAAGGAGTTTCCATACCATGCTTCGCCGTTGATGGTTGAGGCGAGGAGATCAGAGATGCGATTGCATTCGGTGTTCATAGAGAGATCGCCCTTTGGATTATCCCTCTTTCTTTGCCGATGAAGTGGCGCACCGGTACTCCAAGGAAAGAAAGGCCCGCCAAGGTAAATTCTCAGCCGAGATTGGCCGCCTTCATCTGTTTAAATCCGGCGAATCCGAACTTACTCGACTCCGGCGGTATAAGAAAGCACGGCGCTCACATCCGCTCCCAGATCCTTGCCATCGTTGCCGGCATTACGGTAGGGGCTGTCCGCGAGGAGTTGAAATGAATGCAGCGCAACCGACGCCGGGCTGCCTTTCGCAGGGACGGTGCCGCTGTAACCGGTGGCGGGTATGCTGGCGGGGAAAATATTTCCTGCCGGCCACGAGGCCTTGGCTTGTTCAGAAGGTTGGACGAACGCATTGTAAGTAAAATCGTAGCTTTCCCAGCAGGCATTCAACAGCGTCAGCGGGTCGGTGGAGGTTGAACATACTCCATCCGAACCCGTCGACCATACCGGATACTTGCCGGCTACAAAAAGATTATTGATGACCGTAATAGAGGATGGGAGCGCTGACAACCTGGCGCCAACCGCGAGCACGCCGTTTTTTTCATCTGGCACTCCGGAGACGTGGTTAATGGTTACGCTATTGAATACCTTGTTGGTGAACTCACTCGCCAGTTGGAACAGATTTCCCGATCCCTCATATTGCGCGGCATTGACGTCGTTGATGATTACGTCATGAACGCTCCAGCGCTGCGCGGCCTGGGAATCGACATCTGCCCCGTGCTCATGATTCTTGGTTGCTGTCAGCGCAATTCCCGCGCCAACATGATTGATCGTGGTGTAGCGGATGGTAATGTCCTGGACTCTCGCCCAGGAGCCGCGGGGAGTTAGCAGAATGCCAAAGCCCCGCTGACTGAAGCCTCCCCAGCTATTCTCCAGGACGTTGCCTTCAAACAGTACCCGCTCTGCGTTCTTCAATTCAAAAAGGTTTTTCACGATGAACGGATGACCGGAGGTCCCCCCGACAAATCCCGGCTGCCCTTGCTTCCAGATCAGAGGCTTAAAAAAGTGGTTGCGCCGGATTTCCATATCGGCTGGAACCGCGCTAACGTTCTTTCCGCCGCCGAATAAAATGTTTTCTGCTGCAGCTTCCAGAAAATTGTTCACAATTTTGTAGGGACCTCCGGGTAAAGTCCCATTGCCTCCGGAGATGGCCTGCGCATCGGTGCAGGAGCCAGTGATAGCAACACAGTGGAAATCCGTAAAGAATGAATCAATGATGGCGGCATACGTAATCCCATCCAGCCGGATGCCGTGCCCAGTCTCGTCCTGCGCCGTCCCGTGCATCCAGACCCGGTCAAAGATTACGTGGTCGGCGGCGCCGTAGTCAGCCACGGACACCAGTTGATAGACAATGGGCAGCTTCCTTGCTGCCGGGGCTCGGGCAATCTCCAGCCCGGTGAGCCGGTAGTGGTTTGCACCCGCGGCTAAGGTAATCGGCCCCATACTCAGCAGGCCCAGAAGCTTCGCGGTTACTACTGTGGTGCTATGGCATTTAAAGGCTGGACGCCCGGGAAGCGACGACACTCCGGAATAGCACGGGCTAAGCCGGGTGCCTTCAGCGGGTAACTGTGAATCGGAAGCGCTGGTACGGATGACAATCCAATGATTGTCGTCGCAGCTCCTGGTCCGGAACTTGAAGTTACCGGAAAATGTCGCCCCAGCCTGCAACACAATCGTATCGCCACAATTCACGCCATCGAGCGCGGCTTGAAGGTCGCCACCTTCATTTAGCGTAAACACCCGCCCCGGGGCTGGAGTGTCGGCCATCGTGCTTTTGATATAGGCGCGGGGCAGCTCCGCCGGACCGTCGAAAGTCCCCGCAGCATTCTGCGGCGTGTTCGTGCTGTCGGTCGACGTGTCTGCGAGACTTTCCGCGTAAGCGTCGGGCTGAAAGATAAGGATAGAGGTGATAAGCGACGCGCAGACGATGATCGACGCCAGGAGGGAACTGGTAATCTGAGCTTTTTGGAACGGCATTGCGCAGCCTTCTTGTGGGGATTTGCAGAAACCGACTTTTCAGTTTCCGCAGAGAGGAATCTAGCTGCCGGCCGAGAGATGCAGTAGATGTCGAGGGGCTGCGTACTTTCTATTTAAAAAGTTTTTCACACACGTTGAGCGGTGAATTTGTGTGCGGGGTTTTTTCGACGCGAAAAAGATTTTCGGGAGGTTCGCGCGCCGAGCTGGAGCAGGCCGGCGGAAGTCAGGGACAAATACGATTGTCTTCCACGGCAGCCCCCGGGGCGCGCCCCACTGCACCACCCTATTTCACAAGTGGCGACGGCGAAATCGGTAGATTGGGATAAGGTCCCTCCGTCTTAACCAGTGATAAATCGTCGAACAGCAAGGCGGGTGTGACCACGGAGACGATAGGTAAGTCAGATGAAGCCGTCAGGCCCATGGAGAACAAGGCGCCAAGGCGCGGAATAAATTCATCCGTATAGACGGCGGTGGTGTCCCCGGCGGCGACGATATCTTTAAAAGCGGCGGGCGTCATTTCCGCGATGTCCACTCCTTGAATCAATTCTTCGCGGCCATCGGGAAAAACTTTGTAAACCTCCGCCAGCGACGGACCTGCCTGTCCGGCACCCGTCATTCGGGACGCCAGCCTCATAAACGAAGCGGCAGCTCCTCCACCTACACGCCGCACGACCACCCCGTACTCCATGCCCCGGTCCTTCACCCGTCGGAGCAGTTCTTTGCGCAGTTCTTCGTCGCTCGATGATTTACTCGATGTAACTATCAGATTGCTCGGTGCCGGCCCCCAGCCGTGCCGGCTTCCCGTGCTCCGCGGTACGGCGCGAACCGGGACACGGGTTGCCAGCAGGGTTTTTAACACTCCGTGCTCGACCAGTTTAGTAGCACGAGTTTTAACTGCATCATCATCGATTGCACTGGAGCCAAGCAGGGGTTCACCTTTAAAGTCCGCCAACAATGGATTGTCGGAAACATCGAGGAAATCAGGCAACACCGGTCCGCCGATTTTGTCCACGAACGACCGCCCACCCAACCGGTCCATGAGCTGGGGGAAAAATGCTTCAAAGCGTGGGTCGTCACTTATTGGCGCGCGCACCGCCATCAGTCCGGGCGCGAACTGCTGCAAAAAAATCTCGCCCGCGGCATGGGCTTCAAACAGGATAGGGCCGCTGTAGCGTTCCATGGATGCAGCCGACCGCAGCTTTAGAATCCGCCCCGCCATGCTTTGAGTGCGGGCAATCAAAACGCTTTCGGCCGGGAGCTCAGCGAAGGTCCGGGCGTACAAGTTAATGGAATCAGAGATGGGCAGGCCGTTGGACGCCTGCGCCTGGGCCTTGATAATCAACTTGAAGATGGGCTGATCGCGGGTGAATGAAGATCCTTCGCTGTTGATATAGCGGACGTAGGAGTCACGATACTCAAGCTCGACGGAGGAGTTATATAACTCCGGCATACTCTTGAAAACCGCGGAAATATCGCGGGCGAGCGCCTTCCATTTCTCCTGCTCGGTTTCCGTTTGTCTGCGGGGCTGAATCTCAACCACCGGAGATTCCTTGCTGAAATCAGGTGGCTCCTCGGTGTGCTGCCGCATCTGTAGTGCAGCGCGCTTGCCGGAAAGATCTTCCAGCGCCTTCTTGTATTGATTGTCGGTAGCGAGCCAGAAGTCACGACGTATCTGTTGATAGTTGTCATCCAGAGGGGCCTGGCTGATGCCGCCCATGATCCCTGCCATCCCACCACCGAAACTTGCCGCGGACACGTAATTGCTGTTATCGAGCGCATAATCCCCAACCCGCACTTCGACTCCGAGCAGCCTGAGATGCGTAGGTTGTTCTGCGGTCAGACTTCCTAACATCGCATTGAAATGGATCTGGGTAACGTCGTCCAACCGGTATCCCAGGAAGTAGGGCTTGTCCAATTTTTGCAATTGCAGCGTCGAAAGTGCTCGTCGAAGTTCATCTTTCATGGCGCGCATGGGGACATCGTCCTGCGCCAGCGCCAGTCCCGGCGCCAAAATCATCATCGCCGCAACCCAGCGCCAACCCCAAAGAGCTTTCTTCTGTCTTGCCGGCATTCAGTTCTCCTGGGTCGCGGGAGGGGGAGGCAAAATGGGCGCTCGCTCTTGCGACTTCTCTTTTCGTTGCACTTCCATCTGTGAAATGAGCAGTCCGGGGGAGGATGCAGACACCGGCACCCAACCAGATTCAGCGCCGCACATGCCATTAAAAACAGAAACTTCATCGTCGGCGGCGACGATCTTGCTGAAGGCAATCAGCGGAGTTCCAATCAAGTCCACGCCGCGGACCAGCTCCTCCCTGCCATCGGGATAAATCCGGTAAACCACCGTGGGCCGCACGTTGAAGGCATTCGGCTGCAGGCGCTGGGTGAAGGTGAATCCGCCTTCAATATCGTCAAAGAAAAGTCCATAAGGTTTGTTTGCAGCTTTGACCTGAGCGATCAACAAATTCTTCAACTCCGCGCGAGAAACGTGCTTGGAAGACTCCACGATCAGATTGGATTGCCGGGCGACTACCTTATAGCCCTGCTGACGCCGTCCGTGCCCATTCGAGTGATCGAAGCCCTGAATGGGTGCCCGCGACATCAGGAAATTCTTGAGCACTCCTTTATCCACGACCGTTACCCGGCGCGCCTTCACTCCCTCGTCATCGTATGGATAGAATCCCACCAGATCGGTCCCGGCCAGAACTTTCAACCGCGGATCTGAATAAACTGACAGAAAATCCGGAAGTACCAGCTGATTGACCCGGTTCTTGAATGTCTGCCCCTCATCTTCATTCTTCTGGCGTTGCCCCTCGACCCGGTGCCCGAAGATCTCATGAAAGAACACCGCGCTGGCACGCCCGGAAAGGATGGCCGGGCCGGTGAAAGGATCGGCGACAGGCGCCTTTACCAGCGCCAGCAGCGTCGTAACCATGCGGCTGACATCCTTCAGAACGGTGTCGTCACTCGGCAGGCCTTCCGGGCGAAATGACAGGTACGTTTGTTGCAGCGGCAACTCCATCCCGTCATCCGCTTTCGCAGTCGCAGAGAGGATGATGCGAAATAACGGCGAGGAAATCTTTATGTTGCTGCCGTCGCTGTTTACATAGCGGCGAGTCTCTATTTCTGCAACCATTTGCGCGCCATTTTCGATAATTTCCTTGTGCTGCGCGAATGGGGCGGTGAACTTCCGCAACTTCTGCTCCCACATCGCCGTGTCAAATGCGAATGGGGCAACCGGTTCGGAGTAGGTCTCGGCAGGCTCGTGGGAAAAGTCGCCGGAACGGTCTTCAGCCTGGACCTTCACCTCCACGTTGGCCTTCACCTGCTGCAGACGTTGTACCGCGCTGCGATACTTATGCTCGGTTTCCTGCCACAGCGCCACCCGCAACGCATCGGGATCATTCTCGATCGGCATCGCTTGCCGCTCGAACTGCCCGCTTGCGTCGTATGCGCCGGCATTGCGTACCGGATGAGTATTGTCCATCGAATAGTCGCCGACCCTGAGGTCGATATCCAGCAGACGCGTAGTCTGGTCGACACTGGCGGTTAACGCGCCAAAGGATGCCGAAATCTGGATCCCCCGGTTATCGGTAAGCTGATACGAGAGAAAATAAGGTGGGACGGGCGTTTTCTTGAGATTGTTAAACGAACGTTGTAATTCCTGCTGCATTGCAGTCAAGACAACATCTTGGGGCGGATTCTGCGCCCACATGACTGACACCGCAAGGCACAAAAATAACAAGTGGCCTAGTCTTAAAAGACTCTTCACGACATCCTTTCTTGAAAATCCCCAAGAACAAAAGGACAGCAGGTTGGCAGTAATCGTGCCACACACAACCAGCACATCTGAAGGTACATTAGCACACGGCCGATGCTTTCCGAATCGCAGGCAAGTCGCACCCACCTCAGTCTCTTGATAAAAAACTTGCGGAGGATACTTGGCGGTACTGCTCGTCCAGTACAATCGCTTGATGCCCATGCTTAAAGGATTGGAAGGGATCGTCGCTGAATTACGGGAAGAAAGAAAATACCTGGTAAATAACCTGCGTCATGTTGATGCCGCTCTCTCCGTTTTAGGGAAGTTAGAGGGGGGAAAATTCGCCACTGAATCGCCGCGCGTTTCTGCGGTCTCAGCCGCTTCGAGGCGCAAGATGGCCCTCGCACAAAAGGCCCGGTGGGCCAAGATTAGAAATTCTTCTGCTTCGGGGTCGAACAATGGCACCCGCAAGAGAAAACCCATGTCGGCGGCTATTAAAGCGAAACTGCGCGCCGCATACGCTGCCAATCATCCCGGCTGGAAACCAAAAAAGAAATAGGGATCGACGTCCCCGTCTGGGCAGGCAGGTGAGGACACCTGCCCGCTACGCGTTTTCTCCAAAAGTATCTGGACACATTAGGACGCCGACTGGCAAAGAATGTCAGCCGTGTATTTCATGCGAAACGGAACGCGTTCCACGTCGTCAGGCACAACGCCCTTCGCAAAAGTTGCCGAATGCGAATGGAAGAATTGCAGACACGGCTCTTCATCATCGAAGTTGAAATGCTTGAATGCGGGATTGGGTAGGTATGTCCTCGGTTTGCTCACAGGTTTCACCTCTCCCGTCTGGACAGCAGGTGGGGACACCTGCCGCTACACTCCCCGTCTGGACAGCAGGTGGGGACACCTGCCGCTACACTCCCCGTCTGGGCAGGCAGGTGAGGACACCTGCCCCTACACTCCCCGTCTGGGCAGGCAGGTGAGGACACCTGCCCCTACACTCCCCGTCTGGGCAGGCAGGTGAGGACACCTGCCCCTACGAACACACGGCACCCTAGATATCCAGGTTCTTCACATCCAGGGCGTTGTCTTCGATGAACTTACGGCGGGCTTCCACATCCTCGCCCATGAGGGTGCTGAAGATGGTCTCGCACTCGGCGATGTCTTCGAGTTTTACCGAAAGCAAAGTGCGCCTTTCGGGATCCATGGTGGTCTGCCACAGTTGTTCGGAGTTCATCTCTCCCAGGCCTTTGTAGCGGGTCTTCTCGTAGCCGCGGCCGCCCTCGGCTTTCACGAACCTGTAAAGTTCGCGCACGTTAGCCTTCTCGACCACCAGGGGTTCAGCCGGCTTTTTTGCGGAAGATTTGCCTGCCCCAACTTTTGCCGGCTTTTTCTCCGCCGTCTCCGC
>JAFAWN010000125.1 GCA_019241735.1 Terriglobales bacterium | reverse complement strand
ACTGTGAAAGCCTGGAAGATTTGTTTGCCGCACGGGTTATTGAAAAAGGCCGGGAGCTCAAGACGGCATCGGGCGATGATTATTTCGATCCCGCAGTGATGATTGCTTTCACCAGGTTTAACTTTTTGATGCGACGCGTTTTCTTTCGCCTCATGCATCAGGAGCTGCATGCGATCCTTGATGGTGTGCGGCAACTGGAGCTTCAGGGCGTGGAGACCATCGATTGCCGGTATGCACACTTCTCGAAAGAGGAACCAATTGGGCGGCTGCGCCTGATTTGCCAATCCTGGAAGGTCATGTTTCAGGCAGAATATTCCTCAGGTCAGGCGCTGCGGATGTTAGTGGACTTGCGGTCGGCAGTGATGGCGGCGCTAATGCAGGAGAATGGCGCGAAGCAACATTCGGAAATGGGCGGCGAGTCACAGCATCCGAATGCATTCGCGGCCGTCGCCGCCAGCCCTTCTTCGTCATCAGGAGCACAGGAATTCCGGGTGGAAGCAGGGCAGCCGGGTTGGGACGAGGATGCAAAGACGAGCCCAAAGTACAGTCCGGAATAGCATCGCACTGGTGATTAGTGGAGAGCATAGATTTGGACCAGCCAACAGTCTTGATAGTCTCCGATGATGCGGAATTTTCCTCCGCTATTACCAGCCGCTGGCAAAGCGAACGCGATGTGCCTGCCTTTACCGTGGTGAGCGCTGACCTTTGCCAGAGCATGGGTTGCCAAAACCTGGACACGGACGCGTTCGATATCGCAATTATCGGTGCGGTAGCGCCCGAATCTCTGGGCCCTGCGCTTGCAGCGCTTGACGGTTCGGAGCGTCCGATTCTGTTATTAGCTGAATCAGACCAGCCTGGAATGACCTCTTTCCCGGCCAGGTCACGCAGACAAATAATCCGAAAAAGCGAAGGATGGTGCGACGCGCTGGTACTGATCGCGATTGAAAATCTGCGGACGTGCGCGGCGGAAGCACGGTTGCATCGGCTGGAGAAGGCTAATCTTTTACTGGAGCGGCAGGCGACCCTCGGCCGCTACATTATCGAAATGCGGCACGGCCTGAACAATGCCCTGACCTCGGTGCTGGGAAATTCCGAGTTGCTGCTGCTTGACCCCGGATCGCTCTCTGCCGGTGTGCGGTCGCAAATCGATACCATCCGCAACATGGCGCTGCGCATGCATGAGGTAATGCGCCGTTTTTCTTCCATCGAGAAGGAACTTACTGTCGCCGAGAAGCAGTCGCAGAATGATGACAAGGCGCAAGTACGCGCGGCCGGCGCGAATGTGTAGTGCTCTGGCGCAGTCCCCCGCGGTCCATTAGGTGATTGCTGCATGGATCTTTGACTTTCACGCGAACAAGAACTCTTTTGTCCGCAATTCTTTGATGGTGTCCCGCAGCTTTGCCGCTTTTTCAAATTCAAAGCGTTTGGCCGACTCCCGCATATCGCTTTCGAGCTTCACAATGTAGGCATCCAGCTCTTCCTGGGACTTAAACTCGGGCAATCCTTCAGCTTCACTGGTGAGGTCGGTGTAATCGGCCTCCAGTATTTTGGCGAGCGACATTTCCAGCGGTCGCACGATTGACTCCGGAGTGATGCCATTGGCCTCGTTATAGGCTTGCTGAATGGCGCGGCGCCGGTCGGTCTCACCCATCGCCTTCTTCATGGAGTCAGTCATGCGGTCAGCGTAGAGGATGGCGCGGCCGTTCAGATTGCGGGCGCACCGTCCGATGGTTTGGATGAGCGAACCGCTGGAACGCAGGAACCCTTCTTTGTCAGCGTCCAAGATGGCGACCAATGAGACTTCCGGCAGATCCAGGCCCTCGCGCAGCAGATTAATTCCGATCAGAACATCGAACTCCCCTTTCCGAAGATCGCGCAAAATCTTGACCCGCTCCAGAGTTTCGATTTCGGAGTGCATGTAGCGGCACTTTACCCCCACCTCTGCGTAATACTCAGCCAAATCCTCCGCCATCCGCTTGGTGAGGGTGGTAACCAGCACGCGTTCGCCGCGCGCCACGCGTGCACGAATTTCGTGCAGCAGGTCATCGATCTGGCCCTTGACCGCACGCACTTCCACCGGGGGATCGACGAGGCCCGTGGGGCGGATGATCTGTTCGATCACTACGCCGGCCGATTTAGTCAGCTCGTATGGGCCGGGCGTAGCCGAAACGTAAATCATCTGTCCCATGCGCTGCTCAAACTCCTCGAAGGTCAGAGGGCGATTGTCCAGTGCCGAGGGCAACCGGAAGCCGTATTCAACCAGGGTTTCCTTCCGCGACCGGTCGCCGTGATACATGCCGTGTAATTGCGGCAAGGTCTGGTGAGACTCATCGATGAACATCAGGTAATCGCGGGGGAAATAATCAAGCAGGGTCGGCGGAGGCTCGCCGGGAAGGCGTCCGGTGAAATGCCGTGAGTAATTTTCAATTCCGTGGCAATACCCTACTGATTTGATCATTTCCAGGTCATACATAGTGCGTTGATTGACGCGCTGCGCCTCCACCACGTGTCCCTGCTTCTCCAGTTCTGCCTCCCACCACGCCAATTCTTCCCGGATCGAATGCACCGCCGAGGTCCTGGTTTCCGGTTTCATCACATAGTGGGTCTTGGGATAAATCGGCAGCCGCACATATTTCTGCCGCACGGTGCCAAACAAGGGATCAATCTGCGCGAGAGATTCGACATCGTCTCCCCACAGCTCGATCCGGTACGCCATATCGTCGTAGGTGGGGAAGATTTCTATCACGTCACCGCGCACGCGAAAAGTACCGCGGCGGAAGTCCCCTTCAGTGCGCTCGTAAAGGATCTCGACCAGCTTGCTGGTGATTTCTTCGCGTTTAATCTTCTGGCCTTTCTCCAGAAACAACATCATCCCGTAATAAGCTTCAGGAGAACCAAGGCCGTAAATGCAACTCACTGAGGCAACAATGATGCAGTCGCGCCGTTCGAATAAGGAGCGGGTGGCGGAGAGGCGCAGCTTGTCGAGCTCGTCATTTATGGTTGCTTCTTTTTCGATATAAAGGTCGGCGGCGGGAACGTAAGCTTCGGGCTGGTAATAATCGTAGTAGGAGACAAAATATTCCACGGCGTTACGCGGGAAAAAACTCTTGAACTCATGATAGAGCTGCGCGGCAAGC
>JAFAWN010000081.1 GCA_019241735.1 Terriglobales bacterium | reverse complement strand
ATTGGGAATCCAAAGGCAACAGGAGAGGACAAAGTGGATGTCAGCCTGATGCGTTCCATCTCCGGCGCAACGGGAGGCCGCTTTTTTCTTGGTCAGGATCAGCACCAACTGGCCGAAATTTATCAGACCCTCGACCGCATCACGCCTAAAAACTACAAGACACAAAGCTACCGGCCGAAGCGCCAGCTTTTCATGTATCCGCTCGGCTTGGGCGTTCTGCTGCTGCTTGCCTATCAGCTGGTGATGTTTGGCTGGGCCTCTATCAAAGGCTTATTGGCGCGGAAGAGCTCACTCGAAACCCGGAGCGAAGCGCCGCGTTTATCTCATGTTTGATCAATTCTCCGCCTTTCACTTCCTCAGGTCTCAGTGGCTTTGGTTGTTGGCGCCCGCGGCTTTGCTGTATCTCGTGGTGCTCCGGCATGAGGACGTTTCCAAACGCTGGAAGGAAATCATCGCACCCGAGCTGCTCGAGAAGCTGCTGGTTGGGCGGCATCGCCGGTGGCGCTTCCGTCCGGTTCATTCGACCTGCCTGGCGATTGCCCTGGCCGCGCTCGGAATGGCCGGTCCGACCTGGAAGCGTGAGCAGCCTCCTTTTACAGAAGACAAGGCCCCTCTCGTCATCGCGTTGGACATCAGCCGAGACATGAACGCTATCGATGTTCAGCCTACCCGGCTCGAACGCGCCAAGCTGAAAATTCACGACCTCATGAAGGTCCGCCAGGGTTCCCAAACCGCCCTGTTCGTCTATGGGAGCGACGCGCACATGGTTCTTCCTCTGACCGCTGACGAGTCGCTCATGAATCTGTACGTACAGGCGATCTCCTCCGATCTCATTCCTCCGGGCGCGAAAGACACGGCAGGCGCAATCCACAAGATCGATACATTTCTTGAAAACGAAACAGTTCCCGGAACGATTCTTTTCATCACCTGCGGCATCGAGCGCAGGGCCTTCCCGTCATTTGCCCGTCGCAATGACGACATGCGCCAACAAATTCTTGTTCTTGGCATCGGCACGGTACAGGGTGGGCCATTGCGGACGGCGTCTGGTCAGTTTGTCACAGAGGACGGACGCCGGGTTTTCAGCAAACTAGATCTTGAGAGTCTGAAAGCCTTAAATAAACAGGCGGATATTCCGATCAGCACAATTACGATTGATGACGACGATGTGAAATGGGTGCAACGCCACGCGCTAAGTCATCTTCAGGCTGTGCAGCAAAGTGATGCACACGTTCAATGGGTGGACCAGGGTTACTGGTTCGTGATTCCGGTCGCGCTTCTTACCGCACTATGGTTTCGTAAGGGATGGACGCTGCGCTGGACCACAGCCGGGCTGGCCGTTCTGTTCCTGTTTCATGCGCCTTCGGCCGAAGCACGCGAATTTCATTTCATTGACCTATGGCTCACACCCGATCAGCAGGGGCGTTACTACTACCAGAGAGGCGACTACGCGACCGCGGCTGAACGCTTCGAGAACCCGATGTGGAAGGGCCTGGCACTTTGCCGTGAGAAAGACTATCAAGCGGCGCTGAACGCCTTCGCGCTAGTAGATACGCCTGAATCGTGGTTCGACCAGGGCAACGCTCTGACCTATCTTAAGAAGTACCCCGAGGCTGTCCAAGCCTACAACGAAGCGCTTGCGCGGCGTCCTCATTGGCGCGCAGCCGAAGACAACCTTGCATTAGTGCGCTCCCTTATTCCGCCGCCGCCCAAGAAATCGGATGAGGAGCAAGAGGTGGCGCCGGACCTCAAGCCAGATCAAATCAAGTTTGACGAAAAAGGAAAGAAAGGGAAAAAGGGCAGAGCAAGCTTTGGGAAAGAAGAGATGGCCGAAATCTGGATGCGCAACATACAGACCAGTCCTGCCGATTTTCTCCGGCGTAAGTTTGCGATTGAGTCTGCAGAGGATAAACATCGATGATTCGAAGCGCTCTGGTTGCTCTCTGTTGTATGCAGCTCGGAGCTGCAGTGCAGAAGCCCGTGGTTCGCGCCTCCATTGTGTCGCCTCGTCCCATCATTGTCGGGCAAGCTGTCCGCCTGAATGTGGTTGTACTCGCGCCGAATTACTTTACCGGCGCGCCCGAATTTCCACAAATCAATATTGAAAATGCCATTGTGGTTCTGCCTGAAGAAACTCCACAGAACACCAATGAAACCCTTGCCGGGCAGACCTTTGCTGGAATTGGCATTACATACCTTATCTATCCGCAGCAGCCGGGAAGATTCAAGCTTCCCCCCGTCCAGATTATGGTGAAATACGCGGCAGATCCGCCCCAATCGGTGGAAGTTCGTCTGCAGCTGCCTTCGGTCGCGTTCGACGCTGTAATTCCGCCCCAGGCTGTGGATCTCGACTACTTTCTGCCCACCGATTCGCTCGCGGTCACACAGAAGTTCGATAAGGCATTGAAGAGTCTCAAGGTTGGCGATACCGTTACACGAACGGTGATAATCACGGCCTCGAAACTGCGCGCCATGTTGATTCCGCCTACCAAATTCGAAGCACCGGACGGCATCATCGTTTACCCCAGGCAACCGGCGGTTGATGACATCAAAACGGACCGCGGTGAATTCGTACAAGGCAGACGGGTCGATTTGGCCACTTACTTGATTCGTAAAGAGGGCGATTACACATTGCCTGAAATCCGCATCGAATGGTGGAATCTAACTGCACGCAAAATGCAGACCGCCGCACTACCCGCTATTCACTTCACGGCCGCGCCGAATCCCGGCTATCATCCAGAGCTAGCTCCTGAACCCGAACCCGCCCCGGTTGCGGCCGCG
>JAFAWN010000343.1 GCA_019241735.1 Terriglobales bacterium | reverse complement strand
GTCACTTTAAACGCGCCACCGTAAATACCGATATCTTCGCCAATGCAGAAGACTGAGGGATCGCGCTCCATCTCTTCCCATATTCCCTGGCGAATAGCTTCAAGGTAAGTGAGTTCAGGCATGGTTTATTTGAAATGCAGGGCAGCTTCGCTCGGGGCCGGCCCGAAAGTGGTTCCGGACTTGATTTTCGGCACAGCGTATTTCGGTTTAACCGTATGGCATCCGTTTTCGCAGTAAACGCCGCCGGCTGCGGATTCAGGTGGCGGCATTGGCGAGTTGACCGCGATTTCCCGCTCCGCTTCGAGGTACTTTTCGACCTCGGCAATGAGGTTCGTATTCTGTTCCGGAGTCAGCCACTGCTTCTTGAGTAAGTAGTCTTCGAAGCGCGAAATGGGATCGCGCTTGCGCCAGTGTCCAAAAAGAGTCTTAGGAACATAGTCGGCGCCATCGTGGATAGCGTGCCCCTTCATGCGCATCAACTTTGCCTCAATCATGGTGGGGCCTTCGCCGCGGCGCGCGCGCTCGCAGGCCTCGTGGGCGGCATCATAAACCTGGCAGGCGTCGGTGCCATCAACGATTACGCCTGGAATTCCGTAGGCGATGGCGCGTTCCGCCAGGTCGTGAATGCGAAACTGCAACTCGGTAGGCGTGGAATATGCCCAAAGATTATTTTCGACGAAAAGTACCAGTCCCAAATTTTGCACGGCAGCAAAATTGATGCCTTCATAGCTGACGCCCGTAGATTGCCCGCCGTCCCCGATGTAGGTCATGGTCGCAACATCGTGCCCCTGCAATCGCGCGCCCAAGGCTACGCCTGCGAGCACGGGGATGAGATCCCCCAGCATGGAAATAGGCGAGACCACGTTGCGCTTTTCGATGTCGCCGAAGTGGGAGGTGCCGTCGCGTCCTCCGGTAGGAGAATCCGCCTTTGCCATGTATTGCATCATCATGTCGCGGGGGGCGAAGCCGCGGACCAGCAGCGAGCCTTGATTGCGAATCATGGGGGCCAGCCAGTCGTCCTGCCGCAGAGCGTAGGCGGAGGCGCAGGAGCATGCCTCCTGGCCCAGGCCGAAGTAAACGCCGCCGACCACTTTGCCCTGTTTGTACAGATTTTCGAGCGCGGTCTCCATCCGCCGGTTGAGCAGCATCCAGCGGTATATTTCGAGGCACTGTTTCTGATTCAAATATTTCGATTCGCGAATGGGCGGGACCGGCACATCGAGATCTCCGGAAATCTCGTAGTGAATGTGTTCCCCAGATCGTACCTGGCGCACTTTGAAATCCGGCCGGTCAAGGCGATAGTCCGCGATCGTATACGTCCGTTGCTGAGGATTCGGCGGCTTGCCATTCGACGAGCCCTGGCGTCCGTTGGCACTGGACTTGGCTGCATTCTTGGACTTGTTCTTCGACATGACTTTGAGTAGCTATGCTACCGCGAGAGGGTCAGGAAGGGCTAGTTTCAGGTTGAGATGTTATGGGACTGGTATCGGCTTAGCATGAACGGACCGTATCTTCCTCGTGATGCATTTTGCGCAGCTCTTTGGGTGTTTGCAGGGGGACGCCCACCGGGTGGACTTCGAGCGCTTCTAATGTTTCGACCCACAAAACCTGACTGTTAAAAATGGTCCCAACATTTCGGACGATAGCATTGGCGACCTCTTCAAGCGGGAGTATTCGCTGCAGTTCTTTGGCCATCGAGGTCACCGGCTTGTGAGCGATGCCACAGGGAATAATCAAATTGAAGAAATCAAGATCGGTATTTACGTTCAGCGCGAACCCATGGGAGGTCACGCCGCGAGAAATATGCACGCCGATGGCGGCAATTTTAGCCTCACTGTCTGCGGGGGAATTCGAGCAGCTGCCGGCATCGGAATGATTGGTTTCAAGATCCGTCCACACTCCGGTCAGTCCGCACACCCGTTTGGTTGGGATGCCAAAGCCTGCGCAGGTGCGAATAAGGACTTCTTCCAGCAGCCGCACATATTCGACGACGCCCATCGCGGGCCGTTTGCCACCGGGGGAAGGGTACGTACGCAGATCGAAGATGGGATATCCGACTATCTGCCCCGGACCGTGAAAAGTCACGTCACCGCCGCGGTTAGATTCGAATATCTCGACCGCAAGCTGCGAGAGTTTCTCGTGAGAAGCAATTATGTTTGCCACTTTGGCGTTGCGGCCGAGAGTAATGACCGGCGTGTGTTCGAGAAGCAAAAGCGTGTCGCTAATGCGTTCGGCTTTGCGCAGTTCAACGAGCTTTTGTTGCAGAAGAAGCGCGGTGGCATAATCCACGGTCCCGAGCTGGACGACTGAAATCATGTGTTCAGGCGTTTATCGCCAGGCCGTAAACGCTGTTGCTGGCATCGAGCATGGCCTCAGCCAGCGTGGGATGCGCATGGATGGTCCACATTAAATCCTCCACTGTGCCTTCCAGTTCCATGGCAGTCACTGCTTCCGCGATCAGCTCCGTGGCCTGCGGGCCGATGATGTGGACCCCGAGAATTTCGCCATGCTGTGCGTCGGAAACAATCTTGATGATGCCCTCGTGGGCGCCAACGATGCTGGCACGGGAGTTGGCTGTGAAAGGAAACTTGCCGATTTTCACATTGTGGCCCAATTCTTTGGCCTTGGCCTCGGTCAGTCCTACGCTGCCGATCTCAGGATGGCAATAAGTTGCATTGGGAATTTTCAGCAAGTCAATCGGCTTAACTTCCTTGCCGGCTATTTTGCCGATGGCGACAACACCTTCCATGGCGCCGACGTGGGCCAGTTGCGGGGTGCCCAGAACAATATCGCCGATGGCATAGACACCGGGTTCCGCTGTTTCCATCCATTCATTGGTTTTGATGAAGCCACGGTCCGGCTTGATCCGCGTGGCTTCCAGACCAATGTCATCGGTACGGGGCTTGCGGCCCACGGCTATCAGGATCTTCTCCGCTTCGATGGTTTGGGACTTGCCGTCAACCGTAAACGATACGCTAACGCCGGAGCCGGTTTTCTCGATCTTGTCCACTTTGGCGCTGGTGTGGAAATTGATGCCGCGCTTGCGATACACGCGTTCCAGTTCTTTCGAAACGTCGGCGTCTTCGATGGGAACCAGCCGCGGCAGCATTTCAATGATCGTAACTTGGGCGTCGAACGACCTGAAGATTGATGCGAACTCGACCCCAACAGCCCCCGCACCAACCACGATTAAAGACTTTGGCAGCCGATCAAGCTTGAGAATTTCGACGTTAGTAAGGATGGGGTCGCCGGGTTGAAGCCCGGGAATCATTCGGGCCTCTGAGCCGGTGGCTAGCAGAACATTTCTTGTTTTGATGTCTGACGTTTTGCCGTCGGCCGACTTAACGCGAACCGTGAATATGTCGTTTTGCCGGGCGCCAGTCATGCGGCCGAGGCCTTTCACGACATCGACTTTATTCTTGCGCATCATGAATTCCAGGCCCTTGGCGTGCTTGGAGACCACTTGCGATTTGCGGCCCTGGATTGCCGACCAATTTAATTTGCGGTTGTCCACGCCTTCGATGCCAAACTCGGCGGCGTTTTTCAGGTGATCCCAAAGTTCCGCATTAAACAGGAGCGCTTTAGTAGGTATGCAGCCGACATGCAGGCAGGTGCCGCCCAAAAATGGGTCTTTCTCGATGAGGGCAGTTTTCAATCCATATTGCCCGGCGCGAATCGCAGCCGTATATCCGGCAGGGCCGCTGCCCAGGATCGCAACATCGTAGAGGACGTCAGCCAAAACTTGCTCCTTAAAATTAATGATTGCCCGATCAGATAGAGATGCGGAACCACGGGCGATTGATTCTAGAGCAGAGCGGGGGAAGTTGCTAATCTCATGCGATCCAAAAAATCGAAACGCGAAGTCACGCTGCCTGGCGGCGGTTGGTCCTACGGTCCCCTAACTCGTGATCGTCTGCTTTTCCATTTTTCACCTCTTCTTCTACTGCCTTAATCTCAACCCGCTCATGTTGGATATCGAGGCGCAGGCGATTGTAGATGCTCATGTACTGGTTGGCGACCCAAACCAGCGCAAACAAGGCGAGCAAGTAGCCGCGCCAGTCGGGGAACAGCAGCTTATAGCGGGTGAGGATTAGAAATCCGATCACCACGTAGTGGCTGAAACAGTATTCGCAGGTAAAGAGATAGAAAAATTTGCGCTTCAAAATAGTGCGGGCCTGCTTGCACTGGCGCTTACAGTACTCCCGCGGTTCATGAAGAATCTCTTCGTGCGTCACCGTCCAAGCCACGCAGGCAATCGGGATGGCAAGAACGAAGAGCCAGACAAGTTGGAGCCGGAGAGTCATCCAGGGCTTTCGATGCCATTAAAACGCTGAAGTTTGGCCGCCTATAGCCGATTGTGGGCCTAAACTCTTACCAGATTTTGAAGAAGCTGGCGACAAGGAAGGCGGCTTGCAGCGCGGCAACGCTGATCCAGATACGTTTGCGAATTCGTGAACGCCGCAGGTCGCTCTTGAGATCGCCCTCCATAGCCCGAAAGAACTCCAGCGCCATAAGGATGGGGTTCGGTTCCGGTTCGGCGGAAACCTCCGAAGTCAGCGAGGGTGGCGCAGCGTGATCTCCGTAATCACGGTCGACCGCATCGGGATAGAAAATCTTGGGCCCATCGATAACTGACGACCAGCGGGGCAGCA
>JAFAWN010000022.1 GCA_019241735.1 Terriglobales bacterium | reverse complement strand
AGCGTGCAGGATGGGCGCGACCGCCTGCGAGTTCTTTTGGCTACTGCCCGGCTTGTGTTGAGGCATAAGCGACGCGAAGCTTGAGACCGTCGTTAGGATTAAATCGACGCCCGCGGATATGCGCGCCGCCAGCGCTGAATCCGTAATGTGCGCGGATTGCAGAAGGGCCGGAAGATTCTGATTGATCGCGGTGATGGCGTCATCAATCTTTTGCAATGTGGTCAGGTTTGGGCTGGCTTTGTATTCGGAGTACAGGGTTTGCAGAAGATTCAGGTCTTTGCTGGCTTCTGCAGACAGGTTTTGGATCGCCGCCGCCTCGGCCGGATCCAGCTGTTTTCCAGATTGCAAGGTGGTAACGATCCCCGCAATATTGATAGCCATCTGCGTCAGGACTGGCAGATCCGCGAGGGCGACGCTGAGCCACTGCGATGCGCACCCGGTGGCCGCCAGTGTCAGCGAAAGCGCCAGCGCGAGCATTATGTGTAGAGTTGATCTGGAAGTATTGGAGAACGAACCGTCGTTGAGATTGAGGTATGAGTTGCTGAGATGATTAAATTGCATGGCTGATGTTCCTTTCGTTTTCGTAATAAACTTGCGTGGATTTTGAGTGAAAACCTGAATAGCGAAGCTAATGAAATCTCTTGACGACTATCTGCGCGACGCCGAGCAGGCACACGGGCACTTGTGCGCCGGCCAAGTCCTCGGAGTGCGTCTGGCAATGTTCGGGCTATCGTTGTTGGGGATCGAAGATCCTCAAAACAAAGACCGCAAGCGTTTGATTACGTTTGTCGAAATTGACCGCTGCGCCACCGACGCTATCGGCGTGGTCACCGGATGCCGACTGGGTAAGCGCGCGCTCAAGTTCCGCGACTGGGGTAAAGTCGCGGCTACGTTTGTTGATTTAAGCAGCGGCAAAGCGGTGCGGATCGCCGCCGTGGAAACATCCAAGGCGTTGGCCCGCGAGAAGCATCCTGAACTTCAGGATAAGAACCGGCAGCAGATGGCGGCTTACCGCGAGATGCCGGAAGCTGATTTATTCACTGCCGAATGGGTAGAGGTTGATCTGCCGCCGGAAGAACTTCCCGGATACAAGAGTGAACGCGTTGTGTGCCAAATTTGCGGCGAAGGAATAAATTTTCACCGCGAAGTACTGGAAGACGGCAAGACTTTATGCCGGTCATGCGCGGGCGAAAGCTACTACCGCAAACTGTGATTCAGCAATGAGCTAGGCCGCCTTTTCATACGCGTCCGCCAGCTGCAAAATTGTGACTTCATCAAAATGCTTCCCTAGAATTTGCAATCCGATGGGAAGCTTCTCTTTGGTCTCGCCGCAGGGAATGGAAATTGCAGGGATGCCTGCCAAATCTGCGGTCACCGTATAAATGTCTGCCAGATACATGGCGAGCGGATCGTCCGATTTTTCACCGAGCTTGAACGCCGCCGTCGGTGTAGTGGGGGTAACAATGGCATCGACCTTAGTGAATGCATCATCAAAGTCGCGGGCCAGCAGGGTCCGCACTTTTTGCGCTTTCAAATAATAGGCATCGTAGTAGCCGGCGCTCAACACGTAGGTGCCCAGCATGATCCGGCGCTTCACCTCCATGCCAAAGCCCTGGTCGCGGGTTTTGCGGTACATCCCGGAGAGGGTACGGGCTTCAGCGCGATATCCATAGCGAACGCCATCGAAGCGGGCCAGGTTCGAGGACGCCTCCGCGGTGGCTACGATGTAATAAGTGGGGACCGCGTATTGGGTGTGCGGCAGCGAAACCTTCACGATTTCGCACCCTAACGCCGCCAATTTCTGGATTGCTGCTTCCACCGCAATTCTGACTTCATGGTTGAGGCCCTCGCCAAAGTATTCCTGAGCAACACCGATCCTTAATCCACGCACCGGTTGTTCTATCCCGGCGACGTAATCCGGAACCGTGGCTGGGTGCGAAGTCGAATCCATCGGATCGCTTCCGGCGATGGTCTGGAGCAATATGGCCGCGTCTCTCACGGTTTTAGTCATTGGCCCGATGTGATCGAGCGAGGATGCAAACGCGATGAGCCCATAGCGCGAAACACGCCCATACGTGGGTTTTAAACCGACGATGCCGCAAAACGACGCGGGCTGCCGGATTGAGCCACCGGTATCTGAGCCTAAAGCAGCAACCGCCATTTCAGCCGCCACGGCGGCTGCCGCACCGCCTGAAGATCCACCCGGAACCCGGCCAAGGTCGCGGGGATTGTGGACCGGACGCCACGCGGAATTCTCGTTCGACGAACCCATGGCGAACTCATCGCAATTTAATTTTCCCAGCACCACGACACCCGCGGCCTCCATTCGCGCTACCGCGGTGCAGTCGTAGGGCGGAATGTAGTTTCCCAGCATCTTTGAGCCAGCGGTGGTACGAACTCCGCGCGTGACCATAACATCTTTAATGCCAACCGGCACTCCTGCCAAAGGCGGTAATGGATCCCCTTTGGCGGCGAGCTCATCCACGGCGGCAGCTTTATTCAACGCGCGCTCTTTCGAGAGGGTGACGTAAGCGCCAATTTCGCCGTCCTGCTTCTCAATTTTTGCGAAATAGGATTCGGTTAATGCGGTTGCAGTGAGTCTGCGCTCCTGCAAGGCGGAGCGTACAGCATCGATTGTTAGGAAATTGGCAGTCAACGATTCAATGAATCAACGGAGTGAACCGGCAAACGAATTCTCAGAATTCGATCAGCGCTCGATCACTTTCGGCACGCGGAAAAACGTTCCATCGGATGCAGGCGCGTTCTCTAGAGCTTCTTCACGCGGCAGCGACTTGCGCAGTCCCCCTTCGATGTCGTCCCGGGCACAGTCGTCAGCGGCCTCGCCTGGAATCATGAGACCCGGGGCTTGCGCCAGCGGCTGCACATTCGCAGTTTCCATCTGGTTGAGGCGGTCGATGTACGAGAGGATGGCGTTGAGATCGTGAAGCATCCGGGCCGATTCCTCAGCGGTCAATTCCAGATTCGCGAGGCCAGCGACATGCGCAACTTCCTTTTCAGTGACTTTCATGCGTGTTTTGAGAAGGCCGGCCGTACGGCAACCGGGTCGGCCCGCGATTCCACCTCTTCCGCTGTCACAAACTCAATGCGTTTCACCGCCTGCCGCGAATAGCGATTGAGCGCGGCCAGGTATTTTCCGGCCAGGGCTTGCAGCTCGGCGCGCCACCCCGCGTCCGGGACCTCAATCCGCAAAACGCCCTGGGTGAATGCGGCCGCCCGGGTGCGGCGCGCCACCGCATTTCCACACACCAGGGGCCAGGCGAGCAAAGGCGCTTCTCCGTTGGGCGCACGGCGCATGCTATCGATTAGAACCCGTTCGATGCCAGCGCTCGCGGGCTCCATGGGTCGGGTGCGATTGGATTGCATCCGGTGTGTCATGGAATGTTCGCGAAACTTCAGGTGCCGCAATAACTAAGAACACAAAATGTGTTCTTTGCAGAGTTTGTGGATTGCTATATTTCAAGAATACCAAGTTCAGCAGGGTAAATGGGACACGACGAGGGCATTTATATTTCCTTTGCATTCAAAGGATTAATCGAAAATCGGCAGCTTGGGGGGCTTGACAAGATTTTCGAGGCGAATGGATTTCGTCATTTTCGACTGGCCGGATTCGCAGAAAAGTGGCACCGCACGAACTCGACCGCCTGCTCCCGGTCCGCAAGCCGGCCTTCGAGTTGCTCATCCTCGACCGCGGCGAGCACTTCTTTGAAGCGCGGACCGGGTGAGTGACCAAGGGCGATAAGGTCATCACCGGTAATGAGCGGCGCCGGACGCATGACTTCGGGCGGGATGGACGCCATTTTTTGCAGTGTGAAATTGTAAGAACTCAAATCGCCGTGGCTGGATTCGCAATCCATGCGATGCAGCGCGAGATGTTGCTCGAAGCCCGGCATCCGAATGAATCTCTTGAAGGTGGAATCTTTCATGCGGGGTGCGTCGGCGAAGCGCATATGATTTTCGACTAAAGCCAGAATTTGCGCAGTGTCGGCGTTGGAGAAATGCAGGCGGCGGCAAATTTCTTCCGCCATCTTTACCCCCACGGCGACATGACCATCAAAACGGATGCGGTCGGGCGCAACCCGGAAAGTCGGGGGCTTGCCTACATCATGCAGCAGCGCACCCCAGGCCAGAGTCGCCGCGCAAGGATGAGGCAGCTTGTCGAGCAGCATTAACGTGTGCACGAAGACATCCCCCTCGGGGTGAAATTGCGGCGGCTGCTCCACCCCTTTCATGGCCTCAATCTCGGGCAGCAGCTCGCGCAGCAGGCCTACGTCATCGAGCAGGAGAAATGCGCGCCGGGCATGGCCCTCGGTCAGCATCTTCGTCAATTCATCGCGCACCCGCTCGCGGGAAACCTGATGAATCATCGGGGCCAGGCTTTGAATTGCAGAAAAAGTTCCGGGCTCGATCGTATATCCGAACCGCGCGGCAAAACGCACCGCCCGCAACATGCGCAGCTTGTCTTCGGAGAAGCGCCGAGCAGGGTCCCCTATGGTGCGAATGACGCCGGCGTTGAGATCGTCGCGTCCGCCAACTAAATCCAATACTTCGCCGGTCATGGGGTCGAGCAACAGGCCATTGATGGTGAAGTCGCGGCGCGCTACGTCCTCCGCCGGATCGCCGCTGAATCGGATCTGATCGGGATGGCGGCCGTCGCTGTATCCGATATCGCTGCGGAAGGTCGCAACCTCGACCGCATTGCCATGCGCAGACTGCCCGGACGGTGCAGCTTGCGGAGAAGCAGGCAACGGCACCAGCACCACTCCGAACTGTGCGCCGACGGCGTAGGTTTCCGGAAAGATTTGCATTACCTCATTGGGAGAGGCGGAGGTGGTGACGTCGTAATCGGCGGGCTCGCGGCCGAGCAGCAGATCGCGCACGCATCCGCCAACCAGGTAGGCCTGGTGGCCATGTTCGCGCAATGTGCGCACGATCGAAATGGCGAAATCTTTTAGCATGCGCGGGTGCTGTTCGCGGGAATGCTCAGAAGATATCATCGCACTTCGACTCATCCAACGGCGGATGGGAAAAGCAGATTTTCGCGTAGGCCACCCGCATTTCGGCAAATGAACACTTTTAGCGTGCAGCGCCGAGTGAAGGGGCGATTTGCTGCAGGCAGCGCGGTGAAGGGCTTCTGTAATCCTGCAGCGGCGTTATGGAAAATCTCATCTGGATTTAAACTAGGGCGATGTCAGATGCGTACATCCTGGGGATCGAGACCTCTTGCGATGAAACCGCGGCCGCGGTCGTCCGGTCTGGGGAGCAAGTAGTCTCAAATGTCGTTTATTCGCAGATTGCGGCGCATCAGCCTTACGGCGGGGTGGTGCCGGAGGTGGCGTCCCGCGAACATCTGCGGGCAATCGTCCCTGTAGTTCGCAAGGCGCTTGCGGACGCCGGGCAAATGTATCAATCGCTCGACGCGATTGCGGTGACGCAGGGGCCGGGATTGGCGGGCGCCCTTCTGGTGGGCATCAGTTATGCAAAGGCGCTGGCGTTCGCCCTCGACCATCCTTTGATCGCGGTCAATCACCTGGAGGGCCACATTCACGCGGTACTGCTGGAGGAGCGACAGAAGGGCAACCATCATCTGCAATTTCCCCTGCTGGCGCTGGTTGTGTCCGGCGGCCATACCCATCTCTATCTGGCGGAGCAACACGGCACGGCGGAGGGCGGAATGCGATGGTCGTACCGGAATATCGGGCAGACCCGGGATGATGCCGCCGGCGAAGCTTTTGACAAAGTGGCGAAATTACTGGCACTGGGGTATCCCGGCGGGCCGGTGATCGAAAAACTTTCGGCGCATGGCAATCCGGCGGCGGTGAAATTCCCGCCGCCGCAGATCAAGCATCCCGACCGCAATGAAAATCGGGGCCCCGGAGATGGGGTTCGCTTTGATTTTTCTTACAGCGGCATCAAGACCGGGGTGCTGCGTCATGTGGAGACCCACAATATGCAGGGTTCGATTGCGGCGCGGAAAGGCGCGATCAAAGCCAAGGAATCTCCGACGATTGCAGATTATGTTTCGCTATGCGACAAGCCAACCCTGGATTTGGTGGCCTCATTTCAGTATGCCATCGTCGAGGACCTGGTGAGCAAGACTTTATCCGCGGCGCGGGCGCACAATGTGGCGGCATTGTTTGTTACCGGCGGGGTGGCGGCAAATCAGAGGCTTCGCAACCGGTTTGAAGAGAGCGCGGCACAGGAAGGTGTTGCGGTGTACTTCCCTTCCCGCGCGTTATCGACCGATAATGCGGCGATGATTGCGGCCGCGGCCTATCCCAAGTTTCTGGTTGGAGACTTTGCTGCGATGGATTTTTGCGCTGAGGCGGGACTGGCGCTGAAGTAGCGTGACTCTGTCTATTTCCCTGAGGCGTGCTGTTTCGCGGCGTTCTGTCCGAGTACAGACTCGAGTGCTTTGGCGAGCTGCTCGACAATGTCAATGTCTTTGAAGATGGCGAAGTTGGCACGCTTCTCTTTTTCTTCAAAGCCACTCTGCCGCCCGGCGACAATCACAATAGGGATATTCGCAGTGTGGGGCTGCTGCTTCAATTCTGTAATGAGCTCGCTGCCGCTCATGTTTGGCATCTGCATGTCGGTAATAATGACGTCGGGGGTTACCCGCTTGAGCACTTCCAGAGCTTCTTTCCCGTTCGTAGCCGATTCCACGGTATAGCCGCGCTCTTCGAGAAACCGGCAAACGGTATGCCGGATCAGCATGGAGTCGTCAACGACCAACGCTACAACAGACATAACTTTATCCGTAGACAAACTCTCTCCCAGCCGACATTAACAAACGATGCGAGATTCAGACAGGGGAAAGGGCGGAAACCCGGTTACCTTCGTCATTTATGGGTCAATAGGAAAAAGGGGCGTGGAGGGGTTAAAGCTCGGAATTCAATTCGCCGGTGTCTTCAATTGCCATGTCCTTAAATTCGCTGGAATCGAAGATCTCGCCGCATTCCATGCATTCAACGAATTCGGCATCGGCATCCTCGTCACGCGCAACGATCTGCACGCGCGGATGCTTACACGGTGATGCGTCGCTTCGTTCCTGGTTAGGCTGCGGCGGCTGACTGAGATTCATAAATCCGGGTTGTCACCGGCCCTCCGGCCGGGGTTAAAATTCCGGAAGTTGGCGGTATTTTTAGCCTTGCCGGGCGGCTTGTCAAGTCCTAACCGCATAAACGCAGCACCCAAGGTCACCCAAGGTGGCGGTACGCCCGGGGTTTTATGGCTGGTACTCACCGAGGTCAGGCAACGGCTCCATACCGCGTCCGTTAAAAACCTCGGCGAATTCATCCTGCAGAGCCTGGTGCAGCAGACCGTTGGAGGCGAGCGTCTGGCGGCTGTCAATGTGGAATGGATTGCCGTTGAAGCCGGTGACCTTGCCGCCTGCCTCCTCGACGATGAGTACACCGGCCGCGGTATCCCACGGATTGAGATTGAACTCCCAGAACCCGTCGAAACGCCCGCTGGCCACATTGCACAGGTCGAGCGCAGCCGAGCCGGCCCGGCGCACCCCATGACTGCGCATGGTGATGTGGTGATAGAAAAAAATATTGGGATTCTTGTGGCGTTTTTTACTGGGGAAGCCGGTGGCCAAAAGACTTTCAGATAGCCTGGCGACCTTCGAGACGTGGATGCGCTGCTGATTTAGGCAGGAACCGCTTCCCTGCTCGGCGGCAAACATCTCATCGCGGGTGGGGTCGTAAATCACGCCCGCAATGCGTTTGCCTTTATATTCCAGGGCGAGCGATATGCAGAACACGGGAAAGCCGTGGGCAAAATTGGTGGTGCCGTCGAGCGGATCGACGTACCACACATAGGCCCCGTCCCGCTTGATCAGTCCTTCCTCTTCGCCGAGGATGTCGTGTCCGGGCCAGCGGTCCAGAATGCGACTGCGAATGAGGGTTTCAGAGCTACGGTCGGCCACGGTGACCAGGTCAGCCTCACCTTTGTATTCGACCGCGACATGACGATGGAAGTAATCCATCAATAGCGCGCCCGCCTCGCGCGCGATCTCCATCATGGCGGCGAGGTAATCGAGGTCAGCGCCCATGAATATTTTCTGAAATTAGACCGTTCGCGGAAATGACCACAGTTGTTATCGTGTCATGCATCTCGTGTCATGCGCGGGGCGAGGCCGACTCCTCGATGTACACGATGTCGTGCTTATAGATAAAAAGGTTCGGCTGTCGATCACGGGTGAGCCGCACCATGTCGCGGTCATAATATTCGATCCATCCATGCACGACTTCGCCGCCCACCAACTTAATGGAAATAGGTTTCTGTTTCTCGCCCAGTGACTTTAGATAAGCAGCTTCCTGGCTGGTTTCCGCGGCTGGCGCGGCCTTCCCTTTTTGCGGATGACCCTTCTGGGGAAAAGCTTTTTGCGACGGAGTATGCGGATCGGGAGACAGAAATCCCATGGCGTTATTTTACACGGCGGTAGTAAAGCTGGTTCCAGCTTACCGGGATGAACGGATTGTCAGAAAGTAATCCTTAGCCCGAATTCAAGCTGGCGAGGCGCGCCGGTGGCGAACACGCCCGAACCCAGTCCAGCCCGGACGGCTTGCGGCACAATAGAGTTAGTCTGGCCCGGCTGAGCAAGCTGCGGCAGAATGATCCCGCCGGAATTAAAACCCGCAGTCCCAAAATTTGAGAAGTTGAAAAGATTGTAGGCGGAGGCGCGCGGTTCGATGGCAATCCGCTCACCAATTTTGAATGCCCGGGATAGTGTGAGGTCGAAGACGCGCAGCCACGACGGCCCTATGTTTCCATTGGCCGGGGCTACGAGAGCTGGCGTAACCGCACCCAAACTTTGCAACTGTTGGGCGCTAAATAATCCTGCCGACACCAAAGCGACGCCCGCCGGCGTCAGGCGGCCGGCATCGTTGAGGTTGTACTGCCGGATGGCGTTGTTGAGATTTCCCGAAGTAATAGTCTGGCCAAATCCCCCCACGCTGGTTCCGGGAATGACGTCTCCGTAGGCGCCATTGCCAGTCTGACCCTGGCCGCCGAAGGCGCCATCGCCGTTGATGTCGCTGCGGAAAATCTCTCCCGGGGCTCCGGTGGACGGCAGATATAACGTCTGAGAAAGCGGCGAATCGAAGTGTCCAACAAAAGCCAGATGAAAGCCGCCACGGGTTTCAAGCACGGTGCTGAATGAAATCTGGTTCTTGCGATCCAGGGGCGTTTGTCCCAGCGACTGACTGGGGTTGTTGAAGTTTACGGCGAGAGGCAGGAGGTCAGGGCCAAGTAAACTGTCTCCCGCTGGCATGTTGCTTACGATCTTCGAACGGCTGTAGGAGATGGCAATGTCCATGCCTCGGATCCCGCGCAAGGGATCATTCACCTGGCTGCGCAACGCGAATTGCAGTCCGCTATAGACTGACCGGCCAATGGGAAAGTACATCGTGTTGCGCCCTACTGCGGGATTGATTCCCGGGAATGCCGCGCCAGCCGCCGGAGTCGAGCCGAAGTAAGAGGCGGGATAGCCGCTGAGCTCCTGCCCGCCGGAATCGAGCCCGCCGCTGATCAGCGTGCCGCTGGAGTCGGTTTTCGCGCGGGCAAAATCAGCGATGGTCGCGCCGGGCACTTTCGATTCGTAGCACGCCACTGCGGCCTGGGAACTGGCGCCGGTAGAGGTCGCGGCGGCACAGCCAACCGGCGTCACCGTGGCGTTGATGGCGTTAAGCGCGGCGGTGGTATTAAGGTAGCTGGCATCCCCGACGTGGTTGGTGTCGTAGCCGATCAGCGAATGGGTGCCAACATTTCGTACGTAGTCCACGCTGAAGACCGTACTCTGCCACAGCTGATGCTGCAATCCGATATTCATCTGCACAGAACGCGGTGTTTGAAAATTGGGAGCAATTAAGCCGGTGGCGTTCAATGTGCGGCCAACAAAAGATGGGTTGGGCGAACTTGAAGTGAGGGCTGCGTTTGCGGCCTGAAACTCTGCCTGAAGATCGCGGATCGCACCGCTGACACTGCCCACAGGCTGGCCGCAGATTTGATTGGCGATGTTAAGTCCATCGACGCTGGTGATGACGGTGCCGTTCGGAAGAACCGCCAGTCCACCGGGACACACATCGGATTGCTGCCCGGCGAACGCTCCCGTCGCGGAGCGCAGTGCGCGATCCAGTATTACGCTATTGAGGAGGGTGTTGTCGTAGTAGAGGCCAATGCCGCCGCGAATCGAAGTTTTTCCGCCGCCGGTCGGGTCCCAGGCAATCCCCGCCTGCGGAGCGAAGTTGAGATTTGGCCGGCGTTCACGGTTGCCGAGGCCGGGGAAGTTTCCAAATTGATCCAGTAAGTTGCCGCTACCAGTGCAAGGCGGCGCCGTGGCGGTTGCCGCCGAACACGGTACCGGGGCGAGGTCGGAATTTGGACGCCCGGAATCGCGCACGTACGCGACACCAAAGTTGAGAGTGAGATTTCGCCAGGTCTTCCAGTTGTCGCCAACATAGAACTGGGTGCGCGTATCGCCAAAACCGCCGCAGGAGGAATCCAGGGCGGATTTTGAGGAGAGGCATCCGAGGCCGCTTCCGAACATGATGCTATCGACCGGGTAATTCAGCGGGTTGGTTATCCCTCCGGGAAAAGGGCCGCTGGACGCAAGCGGAAGCGACGCTGCTCCGGCGTTTGATCCGACCATGGGGGATGATCCGAAGAGGTTTGCGAACTCGTAGCCGGAAATGCGGTTAATGCTGGCCCCATATTGAATGTTGTGCGCGCCCCAGCGCCCGCTGCCGTCGTATCGGAATTGGCTGCTGGACTGTATGGACCTCTGCGGCTCAAGGGGACTGGGTCCGGTGCCGAAGCCGGGCGTGCCAGAAATGTACAAGGAGATGCCCGGAGCTGGATTATAGATACCTGCGCCGGTGGCGTCGGAGACACTGTCGGCCAGCCGAACGTAAGAGAAGCGGAGGCCATGGGAGTAAGCGCCGGTTCGGAAATCAAGTCCGATGGTTTGGACCGGCGAGTGGGCTCGATTCTTAAACGCTTGAAAGCCCTGCCCCTGAGAGGCGGCAACATCGCTACTGTCGTCGTAGGAAAATTTGTAGAAGAGATGTGCCGAACTTTGGAAGCGATAATCGAGGCGGCCGCTCAGTTCGGTATCGCGGAACGGGCTGTGGTATGGAGGTCCGGCGGCAAAAAAGGCCGGGTTGAAGAATGGCGATTCGAACAAGTTTTGCTGGAAGTGTTCGCCGGCCACGAAAAAGAACAGGCGGTCACTGATTAAAGGTCCGCCGACATTCGCGCCGAAGACATCGCGGTGAAAATAATTGTCAGACGTACCCGGCAAGGAGCCACCTCCGGCGCGGGTATCGCGGAAGGCGCCAAAAGCCTCACCGTGAAGCTCATCGGTCCCGGAACGAGTAGCAACCGTGACCAACCCCGGGCCTGACAACGGTTCCGACAAAGGCATACTGGACTGGCCGACCTGCAGCTCCCGAATGCTGCCCACCGCAATGTCTTGAATGGTGGCGCCGTGAATTTCGTCGCTGATATCCGCGCCATCGGCCTCGAAATAAGTGTTCCGCCCGGAGCGCCCTGCAATCGACACCGAGGTAAAACCGGCTTTTGCCGGATCAAAATTCAAGCCATCTTCAAACTGCACCCCGGGAGCAAGCTGCGCCAAATCCAAGAAGTTCCGGCTGCTGGGCAATTCGCGCATCTGGTAGCCGGCAGTGCTGGTCTCCACTGTGGGTTGAGAAGCATTGACGGCCACTGGTTCGCCGCCAATTCCGGGCTCCAGGGCAATGCTTCCGCCGACTGTGGCGCCAGCCTCCACGGTCACGCGCAACTCGGCGTTGTGAAAACCGCGCCCGCTGAATCGCACGACGTAGTCGCCCGGGGTCAAAGCGCTGAGGGTGTAGGCCCCATTTGCGCTGGTGGTTGCGTGGGTAGTTTGCGCGGTCACGCTATGGGTGGCGGCGACGTCAATGCCGGCAACCGCTTTGCCTCCCGGGCCGCTCACCGAGCCGGCGATGTTCCCAGTGGGGACCTCTTCCTGGGCATGCAGCGGGAGTGTCAACGCGAAGACCGCGAGACCTACGGACGCGGCCAGCATAATTCTCGTAGCGATCCTGCGAGCGGGCTGAAAACTGAAAAGGATCATAACCCTCGTATCTTGTTATTTAGGACGGCTTAGATTCGGATCGCAGATGCAAACATCCGCCTCTAGCCTGCTTCGATTGCCTACGAAGCTCTCAATTGTAAAGGCAGTCAGTGGGATTTTGATGTGTAGTATCCGGTCCGATGCCGCACTTTGAAACTGGCGGCATCCGGCGCGCCGGATACTACAATCTCCAGCCGCCGAAACTCGGAATCTGAAAATCGCTGCGAGGGATAATATCCCAGCAGGTATTGGGTGCGAAGTTCGTCGCTGATTTTTTTGAAGGCCTCATCCAATTGGGCGGCGGAAGTGGCGTAAAAATATTGGCCTCCGGTATCGTCGGAAAGCTGAATCAACGCATGCTCGCCGCCGGTATCGCGGCCGGCACTGGCTTCGATCGGCACCATGATGATGCTGTAAACAATCGCTTCCGCTTCCTGGGCGGCGCGGACTGCCTCCTTGTAGGTCACTTTGCTCATGGTGTCACCGCCGTCGGTGATCACAACCATAACTTTTCTGCCCTGCCGGCGCTCCAGCGCCTGGGCGCCAAGATACAGCGCATCATAAAGGGCAGTAGCAGCGCCGAGACGCAGATGGTCGATGCCGCGGTCGATCGCTTTAGGATCTGAAGTGAATGGTACAGTCTCGGTGACCACTTCATTGAATCCGTAAACTGAGAGGCCGTCGACGGGTCGGAGGATTGTATGCACGAAACGCCGCGCGGAACTGAGTTCCAGCGGGAGATCCTTGCGAGTGCTGAGGCTGGTATCCAGATCAAGCACGATGGAAAGCGGCAGCGCTGACTCTTTATCGAACACTGCAATTTTCTGCGCGAGACCGTCTTCCAGCACGGTGAAATTTTCCTTTTGCAATCCTGCAATGGGCGCCCCTTGTTGGTCCGTAACGGTGGCGAACACGTTTACGAGCTTGACGTTGACGCGAATAGTGGTATCCGCGTCTTGCTGTTTGGAACTGACATCGGGCGGCGAAGCTTTGGCGTTATGGCCGGAAGGGGTTGCCCACGGCGGCTTTGGAACTTGTCCCAAGGCGAGGGCTGCCGTCGCAATGAAGAGAAGAAGACGCCACATGAGCGGTTGATTAGATTAATTCACCTGTAAAGCTTGGGTATTTCTCCCCTTCAGATTAGCGGTGCCGGGCTTGGCGAAGTTGGCCTAGCGGTTTAGATGGTGCGCTTTCCAGAATGGGTGCCTTCAGCTTGGGTAATGGCGGCGGGAAAAGGTTCTCCATCAGCCCAGACGACGCCATCTTCAAAGTGCTCCTTCTTCCAGATGGGGACCGTAGTTTTGAGAGCATCGATGAGCCAGCGGCAGGCGTCGAAGGCGGCGGCGCGATGCGCGGAGGCGGCGATAATCAGAACGCTAGTTTCACCGATCTCCAGCCGCCCCAGGCGGTGGATGATGGCAACGTCGCGCACCGGGAATTTAGATTTTGCCTGGTCCGCCAGAACGTTCATTTGCTTTAATGCCATGGATTCATAGGCTTCGTATTCGAGGAAAAGAGTCCGGCGTCCACGGCTGTGGTTGCGGACGATCCCTTCAAACACCGCAACCGCGCCGTCTTCCGCGTGCTTTATTTTTTCCACCGCTTGCTGAGTATCGATCACTTCGTGGACGATGGCGACGCGGCAATGATCTGGTTGACGGTCAGTCTGGTGTCCGCCACTGACCGGAGGCAGCAAGCCGATTTCGTCGCCTTCTTTCACCGCGGCACTCATTTCTGCGTACTCCTGATTTAGCGATATCGCAATGGACGAGTTAAATTCCTTGAGCCTGGGAATTCGTTTTTCGCAATCATCAAGAACATCGCGCAGGGTGGCGCGGTCAGGCGCAGACACAGACAACTCGGGCTGCCCCGCCAAGTCTTTAAGTACCCCGAAAAATAATACGCGGATTTTCATAAGCACAATCCGACAGGGTGGAGGAAGAATCGAACCTTTGCCTTATGCGTCCAGTTCTATGATCCGACGCCTGCTTCTACCGTCCGCTTCAGTTGCCCACAAGCGGCGTAGATGTCGCGGCCGCGGGGGCGGCGGATAAAAGTCGCGATGCCGCCGGCCATGAGTATTTTTTGAAACTCCAGCACCCGGTCGTCGGCGGGCGTCTGAAAATCTATCCCCGGACCAGGATTCAAGGCGATCAGGTTGACTTTAACCCGCAACCCGCGGACGAGTTCCAACAGTTCGCGCGCATGCTGGGGGGCGTCATTCACCTGGTCCAGCAAAACGTACTCGAAGGTCAGCTTCTCCCGGTTGCGCAGGGGAAAGGCCCTGGCCGCGGCCATTAACTTTTCAATATCCCATTTCCGGTTCAGCGGCATGAGGCGACTGCGCATTTCGTCGTTCGAAGCATTGAGCGAGATTGCGAGCTTCGGGCGCACCGGCTCCTGACCGAAATCGTAAATGCGCGGCACAATCCCTGCAGTGGAAACCGTCATCCGGGATTCGGCTATGCCCACCCCGTTTACCAGCAGGCTTACTGCTTTCATGAAATTGTCATAATTTAGGAACGGCTCCCCCATCCCCATGAAAACCAGGTTTATCCGGGCCTGTGGCAGCGCAGCCTTGCGGTCATTGAGAACGGCACAAACCTGCCCAGCGATTTCACCGGCAGTCAGGTTGCGTTTCACCCCAAGCAGCGCGGTCAGACAGAAATGGCAATCAACGGCGCAGCCCACCTGACTGGAGACGCATATGGTGGCACGGTGTACGGAGTTTCTGGCGGGGGCATCAGAGTCGTCGCTGCCATCGCCGGTTTCACCGCCATCGCCCTCGGGCATCCACACCGTTTCGACGGTTTGTCCGTCATTCAAGCCGATTAGATATCGTATGGTTCCATCACTGGATACAAATTGGTTTTCGATTCTGGGCAGGCCAACGACAAATCCCTTATCCGCCAAAGCTTGGCGAAATTCGCGCGGCAAGTTCGAGATCTCAGAATATTCAGCCTTCCGTTGCACATAAATCGCGTCAAAAAGCTGCCTTCCGCGGTAAGCGGGCTGGTCAAAATCTGCCGCGAGCTCGGTGAGCTCCGCGACGGTCATCCCCAGAAGGGTGCGCCGCTGGGGCGCATCGATCCGCGAAAATTCGTTGCTAAGTGCTTTACTATCAACGCCTAACTGCATTCCCCCACCGCCTCGCGAATGTGTAACAATAATACAACGGTTCGTGGCCCAGTTTCTGACCGCGTCGGACCCCCGAGAAAACCATGGTTGAAGAAGTAAGGAACATCCATCGCGAGGTGCTGCCCAACGGGCTGACCATCATTACCGAGGAGATGGAGCACATTCGCTCGGTCTCAATCGGTATCTGGATCAAGACCGGGTCGCGCGACGAGGATTTGCAGTGGAACGGCATTTCGCATTTCGTAGAGCACATGGTGTTCAAGGGGACTAAGAACCGCTCCGCCGAGGATATTGCCCGGCAGGTCGATTCGATTGGCGGCAACATGGATGCCTTTACCGCCAAGGAATGCATCAGCTTCAACGTGAAGGTGCTGGACGAGCATCTTCCGATTGCGATGGACGTGCTCAGTGATCTGGTGCTGAATCCCGTGTTTGATGCCCAGGACATCAGCCGGGAGCGCGGCGTTATTCTCGAAGAAATCAAGATGGATGAGGACAGCCCCGACTATCTGGTCCACGAAATCTTCACCCAGAATTTCTGGAAAGACCACCCGCTGGGCAGGCCGATACTAGGAACCAAGGACACGGTACGGACTTTTGAACGCGATCCGGTCGTGGAATTTTACGGACAGCGTTTCGCGCCGGGCAATCTCATTATTTGCGCCGCCGGACATTTGAAGCATGCGCAATTTGTCGATCTGGTGGGCAAGCACTTTCACCAGATGAAGCCCCAAAAGAACGGCTTCCACAGCCATGAGCCCAAGATTGTGCCGCGCATTATCATGCGCAACAAGAAGGCGCTGGAGCAGGTGCAGATTTGCGTGGGTGTACCCTCCTATCCCATCACCCACGAGCGGCGGCATGCGTCCTACATTTTGAATACGCTGCTGGGAGGGGGGATGAGCTCGCGGCTGTTCCAGAATATCCGCGAGCGGCAGGGTCTGGCGTACGCGATTTATAGCGATTTGAATCCTTACCGGGACACCGGCTGCATGTCAGTGTATGCGGGCACGTCGCGCGCCTCCGCGGAGAAAGTGGTTGAATCTATCGTCTCAGAGTTCCGCAAACTCAAGGTGGACGAGGTTCCGCCCGAGGAATTGCGGCGGGCCAAGGACCAGCTGAAGGGCAGCTTGATGCTTTCGCTCGAGTCTTCGACCGCCCGCATGTCGAACCTGGCGCGCCAGGAGATGTACTTCGAGCATTTCTACGGGCTGGATGAACTGATTGAGAAGATTGAAAGCGTAACCGCTGAGGAATTGAAGGAACTGGCGAATCAGTTCTTCCGCACGGAATCGATTGCGGTGACCGTGCTGGGGAACCTGAACGGACTAAAGCTTACGCGCTCGCAGTTGGCCTGCTGATTGTTGTGAAATTACCCTTCTGATTTTTTAAACGCAGCGCCCGGCCTGCCGCTTACCGGCCGTAGTATTTCGCATTGCGCTCGGTAAAGCTGCTCCACTTTTCCGGCAGATCATCCAGAGCGAAAATGGCCGAAACCGGGCATACGGGAACGCACGCGCCACAGTCGATGCACTCGACCGGATCGATGTAGAGCATCTCTTCTTCGGGGAAAGCAGGCTCGTCCTTTTTGGGATGGATGCAGTCGACGGGGCAGGCGTCAACGCAGGCCGTGTCCTTGGTTCCGATGCAAGGTTCCGCAATCACGTAAGTCATGACAATCTATCTCCCTGGGAAATGCGGGGTCGTGTTGAACCATTTATTTTAGCAGAAGCAGGAATGACGGTGTCAGCCTGCTAAATGAAGAGTGCGAAGGCATGCTTGCTGCAACGGGGAAGCCCACGCCTAATCGCTCTTCTGAATGCCCGCTCTAGACTCCCACCAGTTCCCGCTCGCTGGGCTCGTATTCAACGACGTATCCGGCGATGGCGCTGGCTGCCACGGTCAACGGGCTGGCAAGATACATCTGGCCGGGACCGCTACGGCCGGGGAAATTGCGGTTCTGCGCGCTGATGACGACCTGATCCGGACGGGTGGTGACCCCCGGGCCGGCATTGATGCATGCGCCACAACTGGGCTCAATGACGTGCGCCCCAGCCTGCTGGAAAATTTCAAGGTAGCCTTTGCGGATACAGTAGTCGCGGGTTTCCTGCGATCCAAACTGAATGTAAAACTGCACCGACGGCGCTATTTTCTTCCCTTGTTTCAAGGCGGCGGAGAGCACGGAAGCGTACATATCCATGTCTTCATTCTTGCCCGCGGTGCAGGTCCCGCCGTAGGCGAGCTCAATCGGCACTGGAGTATTCAGCTCGCGAATGAACTTGCCGTTGCCGGGATCTCCGGGAGTGGCGACCATAGGCGTGATGTATTCTGCATCCATCTCGATGACGTGCGCATACTGGGCGTCAGCGTCGCTGTAAAGGCCATCAATCATGGATTCGGCTTGCTTACGGTCCATGTTGCGTCGCTCGATCAGGAAAGTGACCGCCTTCTCGTCCGGTGCAACGATGCCAGTAAAGCCCCCGATCTCGGCCGCCATATTGGTCAAGGTCGCGCGCTCATCCACGCTCAGCGCTTCGATGGCTTCCCCGGAATATTCAATGACTTTGGCGAGCGCCTTGCCATTCTTGATGTAATCCATGCGCAGCAGCGCAAGCATGTAATCTTTGGCGGTGACGTTGGGATGCTTGCGTCCGCGGATGACCACGCGGACTGATTTCGGCACCCGGACGCGAACGTCTTTCGTGATCCAGGAATTGAAGACATCGGTTGTGCCGATACCGAAGGCCACACATCCGATGGCCCCGGAGTGCGGAGTGTGCGAATCGGAGCCGACAATGAGCTGTCCGGGGAGCGCATAGCTTTCGAGCACCACGGAATGGCAGATGCCCTCGGAACCTTTGCGGTCGGTGAGCTCGCCGTGCAGGCGGATACCGCGCTGGCGGGCAAATGTCTCCTGTTTTAGCTTGAGTTGCGTGGCCAGATCGAGCAGACCCATTTTCCGTTTCTGCTCGGAAAGCACTTCATCGAGGAAGGTGAGGTGATCGCGAAAAAACACCACCGTGGAAGCGTCGTTTACCGGGACGTCGCGCCCGACAAGTTGGTCAAAGAAGATCGCGGCCATGGGGGTCACATACTCATGGCTGAACCGCAGGTCGGTGCGGGCGAAACCGGAGTCGCCGCGCTGGACCGCCTCAACTCCAACTTTTCCTTCTGCGTTGACCATGTGCGCTGCAAAAATTTTCTCGGCCAGCGTCATCGGGCGTTTCTTGGTGGTGATTGGAGGCAGGAATACCTTGCCCTGCAGGCGCGCCACATTAAAATTGAACAGCCCGCCGTGCTCGATGATCTGACGAGTGATGTCGTCCTGGCCTTGAGTAAATTCTTCGAGCGGAATCTCTTCCCCGGCTCGGATCTTATCAATCAACGAAAAATTGGTGGACGTCAGCACGCCCAGGTTTTGGCAATTTTGCTGATAGATGCGCTCAATGTTTTCAGCAATGACGATTTTGATCCCGGCGCAAAGCTCCGCATAGGGCGACTGTTCCCGGCTGGAGCCTTTTCCTCGGCGCTTGCCGCTGACCGCGGCGACGAATCCGCCGCTTTTAACCGAGCCGCGCTGGATGGGTGTTTCGTTTCCGCACTTTAATCCGGTGTAGGGGAAATCTCCCAAAGTTTCGTCGAAGAAAAAACAAATGTGGGCGGGCGTGATCTCATCGGTCGAAATATCATCGCGCAGCTTAAAATTGCTGGCGGGATCCTTCGTGTTCCAGGGCAAATCCTCGCCAGCCAGCTGCCGTTTGATGAGTTCGGGATCTTCCGTTAGGAATAGAATTCTGCCCGGCAGACGGACGCGATCAGGCCGCTTTTCAATCTTCCGCTGTAGTAAGGGTTCAGACATAAGTCACTTCCCGTTATTGTATCGCGGGAAACCGGCGCTGGCTTGAGGGGCGGACGTAAGTGAGTGTTAATTACGGGCGAGTCATTTTCTGCGGCTGCACGATCTGGTCGAACTCTTCAGCAGATAAATACCCGAGCTTGAGCGCGGCCTCGCGGAGGCTGGTGTGCTCAATGTGCGCGGTGTGGGCGATCTTCGCGGCCTTGTCGTATCCGACCCTCGGGGTCAAGGCGGTGACCAGCATAAGTGAATTCTTCACGTACCAATCGACTTTTTCGCGGTCCACTTCAATGCCGTTGATCATGTACTCGACGTAACCGTGGCAAGCATCGGTGAGCAAAGTCACAGAATGCAGGAAGTTGTAAATGATGACGGGCTTGAAAACGTTGAGCTCAAAATTACCTTGCGACGCCGCGAACCCTACGGCTGCGGTGGCGCCATGCACTTGCACGCAGACCATACTCATGGCCTCGCACTGCGTGGGATTCACTTTACCCGGCATGATTGAAGATCCCGGCTCATTCTCCGGAATCGACAGTTCGCCCAGGCCGCAACGAGGTCCAGAGGCGAGCCAGCGGATATCGTTCGAGATTTTCATCAGCGACGCAGCAAGAGTTTCCAAAGCGCCTTGAGCGAAAACAATTTCATCGTGTGCCGAGAGCGCGGCAAACTTATTAGGATGGGAACGGAATGGGCAATTCGTAAGCTCGGCGATTTTTCGCGCGGCCAGCTCCGCAAACTCCGGCGGCGCGTTCAGCCCAGTCCCAACCGCAGTCCCGCCTATGGCGAGGTCGTAAAGTCCATCGAGCGCCAGCTGCAGGCGTTGGATGTCACGCTCCAGGAGTGACGCCCAGCCGCCAAATTCCTGTCCAAAAGTCATTGGCACCGCATCCTGCAAATGGGTGCGTCCGATTTTCACCACGCCGTCAAATTCAGCAGCCTTAGCCGCAATTGCCCGCCGAACATTTTCGACGGCCGGAATCAATGTGTTCTTCACCCGTTCCGCCGCCGCGATGTGCATCGCGGTCGGAAAAGTATCATTGGAAGACTGCGACATGTTGACGTCGTCATTGG
>JAFAWN010000362.1 GCA_019241735.1 Terriglobales bacterium | reverse complement strand
GAAGGTGCAAACCGCGGCCTGTTCGTCATCCAGCACCCGCAGATTGAAATGGGTCCCGCGAGATTTGAGATCATCAAGTTGATCGCCAAGGTAAGAAAGCGGGTTGACGCGAGCGGTGCTGGGAATCTTGGTATCAGTCGCGCTCATTGGATTTCCCGGGGATCTTCCATGTAACTGTTAAGACGGATCGGCGGCGCAAC
This sequence comes from Terriglobales bacterium, assembly GCA_019241735.1. GTDB lineage: Bacteria > Acidobacteriota > Terriglobia > Terriglobales > Acidobacteriaceae > JAFAWN01. The sequence goes on along the minus strand of JAFAWN010000362.1, from coordinate 4,415 downwards.
ACAGACACAGAAGCAGCCACCCTGATAGAGCAATTCCTCATGGCCCCGCCATCCTCGGCCTTATGCTTCCGCGAACGCACCATGTCAAGCAGTTTAGATCTTTTCGTCAGGATCCAGCTCGGTGATCTCCAGCCCAGCTATTGTGACGGATATTTCCGATGCAACCGGATCCAGCTTTTCATCCGTCTGCTGAAATTCTGAATTTGTTGCGTCCGCAGAGAGCGGCTCCGCGACTGAAGGCTCAATTGCCCGCGGAGGCGGTCGCTTTTCTATAAATTTCGAAGTGTTCAAGAGTGACCGTCCCAGAGCGGCGTTGTAGCCGGTCCACGCTCCGTCAACTTCCGCGGAGCGTTCCAAATGCGCGCGCGCGCTCTCCATCTTGGAATCCAGGTCATCGAGGTAATGCAACATGACCGCCTCAGGGAACATGGGTAGCTTCGGCGACCCAAATTCATACTGGCCGTGATGGCTTATCATCATGTGCTCAATCAGAGTCTTTAACTCACCCGGGAAACCAGGCATTTGCGCGAGTTTTGCCTGCAGCATCTCCAGTTCAATAATCATGTGGCCCAGCAACTGGCCCCGCGTCGTATAGGAAAACGACCGGTTGTATGCAAGCTCATGAATCTTGCCAATATCGTGCAGGAAAGCCCCGGTAAGTAAGAGATCGCGGTTGATCTGCGGATAGTTCCGGGAGAGTAGATCACAGGAATGGAACAGTGAAACTACATGGTCGAGCAAACCGCCGATATAGGCGTGGTGCATAGTCTTGGCGGCAGGTGCGTTGCGATAGGCCTCGGCAATCTCCGGATCCGACATGAAAGCCTCGACCAGCCCGCGCAGGTTCGGGTCCTTGAAAGTTGATACGTATTCGGTCAGAGTCCGCCACAGCTCGCCGATGTCTTTTGTGGTCTTCGGGAGATAGTCGGAAAAATCCACTTCCGAATCCCCCAGCCGCCGCAGCTTATGGATGGTGATCTGGAAGCGGTTCTTGTATTTATTGAGCAGGCCTTTGATTTTCAGGAAATCGTCCTGATCGAAGGCGTCAATGGCGCCGTCTACGTTGTCCCACATCTTCGCTTCGATTTGTCCACACCGGTCCCCAAGAACCAGCGCCAGGTAGGGATCGCCCGTCTTCTTCGGCTTAACCTGCTTCGATACCACTACAAAGGTGGAAGTGATGACCTTGTTCTCGTGATGGCAACAATCCGATAGGAAGAATTCTTTCATCGCAGACCGAAACAGACCGTTCCGTCAGCTTAACTTAAAAGATGCCCAATTTTTTCTTCTTTTTAAGTTGTTTAGCAGTTACATCCTTGGTGGTGGTCTCAATGGGCTTGGTTTGGTTTGGGCTCGCTCCCGTATCGACATAACCAGGCTTGATGTCAATGTATGCTTCCTCGCGAAGTTTTCGCAGATAAGCCCGTAACGCCGGTTGCAGCTTTTCCATGTACATCGCATCCTGCACCCTCGGCTCAATTTCCTGGAGAGAAGGGATGCCGGCCTTCTGGTGTTCGTCCACTTTTAGAATCACAAAGCCCTGCTTGGTGCGGATCACATCCGAGACCTCGCCCACTTTCATGGCAAAAGTCTTGTCCTCGAGCTCTTTAGCCAAAGTGCCGCGCTTAAAGTACCCGAGATCGCCGCCCTGAGCCGCGGTTGGGCCATCCGAGCTTTTCTTCGCCACATCCGCAAAAACCGCCCCTTTCCTGATTTGTGCAAGCAATTCGTCAGCTTTCGCCTGGGCGGCGGCAATACGCTGGGTCTCTTCTCCCGGTGATGCTGTCTTGTCCGGGGTATTTTCCTTTTTCTCCGCAGATTCCTTCTTATCGGTGGAGATCAGGATTTCACTTAATCGTATCTGCTCCGGCTGCTCCATTTCTTTCTTGTGTTCGTTATAAAATTTCACTTCATCGCTCTTGTTGACTTGAAGGCGGGAGCTGACTTCCTTCCCGATTACCTGCTGCGTGATGATCTGATTGCGCAGGTTCTGCTTGAAGTCCTCAAAGGAAACGCCCTGCGCTTGCGCCGCCTTTTCCAACTCCTCCATGCTGTCAAGTTTCATGTCCTTGCGCATTTCATCCAGTTTTTTGACCAGTTCGGTATCCGCGGTGATGCCCAGCTCTTTACCCTTTTCGAGCAACAACTGCTGGTCGATCAGATCACGCAACACGTCTTTCTGGCGCGCACTGGCAAGCTTGTCGGCATTGGCGGGGTCCTGCTGTTGCGCCTCCTGCTTGAGTTGCTCTTCGCTGTGTTGATACTCAGTCCGGGTGACGATCTGGTTGTTAACGCGGGCAATAATTTCTTCTACAACTGTATCGGCCCGCAAAGGAAAGGGGGCAACCACAGCACAGAAAAGCAGCAAGCGGGAGCAGACTCTTGGCATGGGAAAATTGTAACTCGGAACGCCGGGCAAGGGCCAGAAGGCCGCCGGAAGATGCGAATTAGGAAAATGGTTTGCGGAAAACCCGCCTAGGATGCGGCGCCGCGCAGAAGCGACAGAGCGGTTACATCATTATGGGTCGGCGGCGTTTTCATAAATTCCTGCACCTCATTGATTACACTCACACAATATTGCTTTGCTGTATTTCCTCTGTTTTTCAGTAAATTATCCTTCACGCGACTCAACCCAAATTCGTCGGACCGTCTCCGGGCTTCGACAATCCCGCGCGAAACAATGAGAAGGACCCCTCGCGGTTCCAGAGCAAGCATGCCGGCGTCGCAAGTCGCGTGAGAGAACAAACCTAAAGGCAGGCCAGTGGCGGCCAATTCGGACACCCCAGCCTCCGAGCGTGCCAGACCAGGAGTGTGCCCGGCATTAAAGTAGCAGACCACACCGAGTTCTTCGTTGTAGCAGCCTGCTATTCCAGTACTCGCCCGCACTCCCCCTTCAGCCTCCAGTATCGCGCGATTGAGACGGAGATATAGCTCGACCATCGCTTCCGCCTCGTTTACCCCGTCGTCGGCAAGAAGTGCTGCTCCCTGAGTGCGGAATGTGTGTTGAGCAGCCGCGATAATGGCGCGATTATCCTCAAGGCGTCCCGCAACATCGAGCAAGCCGAACAGCACCCGCTTTGAACTCACTCGCACGAAGTCGTAAAAATCGCCACCCTTGCGTTGCCCATAATAGATGGCCGCCAACTCAGCATTGGCCAGGACCGGCACTTCGGACTGTGATGGATCCGGCGGACGCACCGTGAAAGATGTAGGGGAAATCGCCAAAAGATACCTGCGCAGAGAGCATCACTCTGCTAACGCGGATACATTTTGACAGTTCAATGCTTGCGAGTAAATGCCAAAAATACGCTAGCTTCCATATTTGCTGAGCAGATACCTGCGAACTTCCTCTTCCAGCTGCCCATAATCAGAATGGATGGTCGTGCGTAGTGCCGCTTCGGCAGAGTTTCCCTGGCTCAGCCGGGCAAGAATACGCTGCACATCGCTCATCCCGTAGGTGTCGCTGATGTACTGAACTGCGGCCAGGGATTCATCGTAGGCAATTGCAGCTTCATCGGGTTGGAAGTGCATAAAACTGCCTTCCAGCGCGTTGAACGGGATCTCGTGCTGGGATTCATACAACACTGACAACCGGTGTCCTGAGGTCAGTAATTTTGGTTCTACCGCCTGCGCAATACCCTCGTTCAGCCATTGCGGACAACGGCCGCTCGAAAGCTGATTAATAAAAGAATGTGCCAGCTCGTGTTTCAGCACGCGGGCTATTTCTCTGCTGACCGAATCCATCCCTTGAACTGGGATGCGAAGTTTGCCGTCATTGACGGCTCCGCTCCAGGAAGGCGCCTGGGTTACGTCGAAGAAAACCTGGCCGGTGTACAGAATGACGACGATATTATCGCGGGGGGCGATCCCAAGCTGCCGCACCAGGTCGTCATACTCCGATTCGAGCGTTGCGACCAGCTGACTGCGAAACGACTCCGAAGTCTGCTTGCCTTCGTAGCGCAAAGTGAAATGGCTGCTTTCCCGCTGCGCGTAATCCGCTTCCGCGGAAGCTTCGCGCTCCGCCTTCTCCACATAATGCCGCACGGCGTCATCGGGCCGGAGTGCTAAGGATCGCTTCCAGGTAACTATGGCTTCGCGGGCGTGATCGCTGGCAAACTGCGCGTATCCCAGGACGTCCAATGCGTCGGGGGAATCCGGGGCGAGGCGGACGGCTTTCTCCGCATAAGATAAGGCCTCAGCCGCCGCTCCGGTACGAACTAACAGCGCCGCGTAATAATTAAGAATTGCCGGATTCTGCGCATCGAAACGCAACGCGCGCTCAAAGTAGTTTCGCGATTTGCTGAAATCGCCCCGGCCAAACTCGAACTTGCCCGCAATGAAATAGGCCTCCGCTTTGGCCGCCGAACTACCCTGCTGTTCGATGGACGCTAGCTCCTCGGAATCCACCCGGCCAT
>JAFAWN010000469.1 GCA_019241735.1 Terriglobales bacterium | reverse complement strand
GACTGATGCTGCTCGCCCCACTCCGTCGATCCCATCAAGCCCTCTTCTTCGGCGTCCCAGCTGGCGAAAATAATCGTTCGTTTTGGCCTCCACCCCGCCTTCCGCAGCTCCCCGAACCCGTGAACTGTTTCAAGCATGGCGGCCGTTCCACTGTTCGGGTCCACGGCCCCATAAACCCAGGCGTCGCGATGGTTACCGGAGACGACCCACTCGTCCGGGTATTGCGAACCGGGAATGCGGCCAACTACGTCCCAAATTGTGCGCAGCTGGTAATCCTGCTTGAGGTGTAGTTTCACTCTTACCGGCCCCGGACCTACGTGGTAAGTAAAAGGCAGCGAACCTTGCCACTCCCGCGGAGATTCAGGGCCGCCGAGATGCTCGAGAATCGGCCAGGCATCCGCATAAGATAACGGGGTAGTGGGAATTTTTGGCATCTGCGCGGATTTTTCCGGAGAGGTGCGTTGAGAGTCCGGCAACGATGGAGTTGAGGCAATGCCAGGCGTCGTCGGATCTCCAGAAAATTCGAACATGTAACCGATCGACCCCCGCTGCACTCCGGTGTCGGGACGCCATGGGCCTTTCGGATATTTGTCCCCGCGTCTCCAGCCGTCGTCGAAAGGATCAGAATAGATCAACACCCCAGTGGCCCCATGCTCCTGCGCCACCAGCGCCTTCACTCCGCGGAAGTTTTCTCCGTAACGGACCAGTACAATTTTCCCCCGAACGTCCACCTTCAACTCATCAAGTTTCTTGAAGTCCTCCGGAGATCCGTAGTTTGCATAGACAACATCGGCCTCCGCGTCCCCGGACGGCGACATACCATTGAATGGCATCACGACACGAGGATCATCCTGGAAAGGGTCACCATCGACGCGCTCGCGAGTGGGCCCGTGCATGTGCACGCCGGCCGGAGCGGTCACATCAACGCTGATTTCGGCTGGGTAATTGATCCAAACGCGGTACTCGACGATTTGCGTTTCCATGCCGGCTTCGCGGAATTTTCCGGCAACATAGTCCGCGGTGGCTTTATCTTCGGGGGTTCCTGCCATGTGCGGGGCCTGGGTAAGGATGCGAAGGTGTTCTTCCGCCAGCTTTCGGTCGGGCACTGCTAAGAAGTGTTTTTCACGCTCGAGTTCTTCGGAGGGGTTAAGGAAGCCAGGAATTGAAGTCTCGACGTTCGTGCCCGCTGACGTTTCTGTTGCCGCGGAATCAGAATTGACGCGTTGACTTGAAAAAACGAAACCTGCCGGGAATAAACACAGACAGAACGCAATCGCAGAGAAGAGCTTCATCACACCCCCGGCGTGAACTGGAATGAAAATTGGAGTTACATTCCGGGCAATTTCATTGCCGCCAGCTTGCGGCCAAAATTGGCTTTCCCCATCTGCTTAAACATTTTTCGCATCTGCGCATACTGGCGGAGCAAATTATTGATTTCCTGAACGCTGGTGCCTGAACCCCGGGCAATGCGCTTGCGCCGGCTGCCGTTTATGACCTCGTGATGCATCCGCTCGTGCGCGGTCATAGAGTTGATAATCGCTTCGATACGATTGATCTGTTTTTCATCAACTTTGTCCGCATGCTTCTGCAATCCCGCGAAGGGGCCGATGCTAGGCAACATCCCCATTAGATTTTGCAGCGAACCCATTTTCTTTACCTGGCGCAGTTGATCGCGGAAGTCCTCAAGCGAGAAGCCATCGCCGGCCAGGGCGCGGGTGGCCATGTCTTCCGCCTTTTTCTTGTCCACATGCTGACCGGCTTTTTCGATCAGCGAGAGAATGTCTCCCATTCCCATGATGCGCGAAACGATGCGGTCGGGATGGAATGGCTCCAGGGCGTCATACTTTTCGCCGGTACCGATAAACTTGATGGGCTGGCCGGTGACCTGGCGTATGGAAAGTGCTGCGCCTCCGCGCGCATCGCCGTCCATCTTTGTCAGCACGACGCCAGTTAAGGACAACTTCTTGTGGAACTCGTCGGCGGAGCGGACTGCATCCTGCCCGGTCATGGCATCCGCCACGAACAGAATTTCTTGAGGATTAAGCAGTTTCTTGAGCGACTGCATCTCCTCCATCAGCTGATCATCGATGTGAAGGCGGCCGGCGGTATCGACGATAAGCACGTCGGATCCGGTGTTAATCGCTTCGCGGCGGGCTTCCTTCGCCAATCGCTCTACTGCGGCGGTGTTGGGCTCGGCCCCTTCCCCTTCATAAATGTTTGCCCGGATCGCGTGGGCGACCACCTTCAACTGCTCCCGCGCCGCGGGACGGTACACGTCAACCGAAACCAGGAGCGGCCGGTGTCCGCCATTCTTGAACCAGTTCGCCAGCTTTCCGGACGTGCTGGTCTTGCCGGACCCCTGCAATCCCGCCATCAGCACCACGGTCGGCGGCTGCGATGCAAACTTGATGCGAGCGGAGTCGCGACCGAGAGTCTCGACTAACTCGTCGTGCACCAGCTTCACTACCTGTTCCCCGGGTGAAAGCGCCGATGCGACCTGCTGCCCAACAGCTTTTTCCTGAATGTGGTCGATCAGCTGCTTCACAACTTTGAAATTGACGTCAGCTTCAAGCAGAGCGAGGCGAATCTCGCGCAGCGATTCCTGAATATTTTCATCGTTCAGAACCGCCTGGCCGCGCAGCGATTTGAACGCATGCTGGAGTTTTTCTGAGAGGTTTTCAAACATAGGATGAACTCGTTATTTTAGCAGTTAGCTTTCGGTTCACGTTTCTATGGCAGGGTGGTCATGATTAATCGCCAGGAAATTCGCCATCAGCTTCCTTCCATCCTCGGTCAGAACACTTTCAGGATGGAACTGCACTCCTTCCACGGGAAAGCGGCGATGGCGTATGCCCATGATCACCCGCGAGCCATCGTCCTCGGTGGTGTAGGCACTGACCTCAAGCTCATCCGGCATATCTTTTTCCGCGACGATCAATGAATGGTACCGCGTGGCAATCATAGGTTGAGGCAGCCCGCGGAAGATGGTTTTATTGTCGTGCAGGATCTCACTGGTTTTGCCATGCATTACCCGTGCAGCACGCACAACCTGCCCGCCGAAGGCCGCGCCAATTGCCTGATGTCCCAGGCACACTCCCAATATTGGAATCTTTCCGGAGAAGTGCCGGATCAATTCAATACTTATTCCTGCTTCTTGCGGGGTGCAGGGGCCGGGGGAAATCACAATCCGTTCCGGACGAAGAGATGCCACTTCCTTGACCGGGACTTCGTTGTTCCGCTTCACCACCACCTCTGCGCCGAGCTCGCCCAGGTACTGAACCAGGTTGTAGGTGAAGGAATCGTAATTATCGAGCACGAAAACCATAGGACGTACATAAGCTTATCGCGGATGCGGTTCTTGGACTTTGGCCCCTCGATTCCACACACCCGCGCGTCAAACTAGAGTCTTGACACGCTTGCGACAAAACGCCATGCTTACGGGGCTGTGACGCTCACCGGAGGATCCGTGTTCGAGGGCCAAGAGGAGAAACGGGCTACCCGGCGCTTCGCCCTACGATTGCCGGTCACAGTCAGTTCGAGAGGTAACGGCACCCGCGAGACCGAGGCCGAGACCCGGAATGTCAGCGCCCGCGGCATAAGTTTTTATGTGGACCCGGCTATCGCCCCGGGGTCCCCGATTGAATTTACGCTGACCC
>JAFAWN010000424.1 GCA_019241735.1 Terriglobales bacterium | reverse complement strand
CGTTTCTTACGAGCATACCCAAAGAAAGGCCACAAGGACCAAACCCGCTCGTCAGCAAAACCTCAATAAAAGCTAAGCATTGTTGAGCTTGCAATCCATTAAGACTATCGTCAGAACGTATCGGAGGTCACGTCAATAGAGAAAGGTAGCTCTGGGGTAATTACGCAATTTTAGATCTCAAGCGTCCGTCCGGAATGTTGCAATTTTCCGGCTTTGCTGTACACTTGCCACACTATTAAGTTACAGCAGCTCGCGACTTACTGGGCCCATTTAATTTCCTCCCCTTTTGGAAGCGGTGACCATTTTCCAGCCTCGGCCGTGCAATGGACACCCTGCGATTGAATCAAGGCGCAGTGACAGGAGGATGTATGCCTCGCGATCGAGGTGCAGCAAAAGAAATCCGAGTCCTGGTGGCCCACAACAGCAACATCCAGACACAACTGCTCGCGGATGCGTTGTCACGTGATTCGCAGTTTGCCGTCTTCCCTGCGTCAAGTTCTGCCGCGGTACATGATGTTGTCAACCACCGCGCACTGAATGTGGCGGTGATCAGCTCAGTGCTCGATGGCGAGCCATTGCAAGGGCTGAACGTCGTTCGCCAACTTTCCACTTCAAAACCTGCGATCCGAACCGTGCTTTTGCTGGATTCATCGAAGCGGGAAATCATCCTGGAAGCTTTTCGCGCCGGGGTGCGGGGAGTCTTCAGTCCCCAGGAGTCTTTGGAGACGCTTTGCCGGTGCGTCCGCCAGGTGCACGAAGGTCAGATTTGGGCCGATAGGCAGCAAATGTCTTACGCGGTTGAGGAAATGGCGGGAACTGCTGGGGGGAGGGGGATAGATCCCAAAGCCCTGGATTCGCTCTCCAAGCGCGAACGGGAAGTAGTGCAGAGGCTGGCCGAAGGCTTGTCCAACCGCGAGATCGCCGAACGGATGGGGTTGAGCCAGCACACGATCAAGAATTATCTCTTCCGGATTTTTGACAAGCTGGGGGTAGCCAGCCGCATGGAGCTTTTATTTTTAGCCATGGCGCATCCGCTGGCGAATCAAGGGTCGGGTGGTCCGCATGCAGCCGCAGGAAACCCGGAAGCCGCCCACACTACGCTGTCGCAATATCAGGCAGCCGCGGAAAAAGGGACTCCTGAGGCCCAGTTGGCGCTGGCCCGATTTTATTGCCAGGGGGAAGGAGCGCCGAAGGATCCGCAAGCCGCGTACATGTGGTACCTGATATCAGAGAATGCAATCCACCAAATGCGGGACTCGATCACGCACGCCAAACGGAAGGTAGCGGAGTTGCTTAGTACGGATGAAATTATGGAAGCGCAGCAGCGCGCGGCGGAACGCCTGAAGAAACCAGTCCAGACTTCATCTCACGCGGGCGCAACTAAAGCCTGGAGCGCTGCCAAAAGCTGATGACATTGCGAGTGCCGGCTGAGGCTGTTAGCCGCGTGCTCTGGCTGCGATGCGCCGCCGCTGAGTCACAAACATCAGCAGGATTCCGACCAACGCGATCTGTATCAATGAGGATTCTTCCGGCACGGCGACCGCCGGAGTATCGTTCAGCGTCATATTCCAGAATTGACCGGTGAATAGATCCACATTGAAAGTGACCCATTCCTTATAGTTGGTAACCGCATTCGCCGAACCCAGGAAATTTGCGGTCACCAGCAGGTCCCACGCAGGGCCCGAGGCCGAAGACGAGGTGAAAGTGGCGCTGGCCAACGTGAAAACCGGATTGAACACGTTAGTGCCGGTAATTCCGAAAGCCTGAATCTGCCCGCCAGGGTTGGTCAGGTTGAAGTTGTAAGAGTAGGCCTGGGCGGAAACGCTGGTCAGAGAAAGCCCCGCCAGCAGTAATGTGAGCACACTCAAAAACCGGGATATGGACGAAATGACGCGGCGCATAAAAACCTCACTGGCGCGAGTGTACAGGCGCACCGAAAGGTGTCAAGACTGAGAATATTTGCAACTGCTCGCAGAGGCCTGCGATGGTTGAACAAACCTATACGTGAGTAGAGGATACAACCGCTCTGTCAGTCTGCGAAAAAGCAAAATATTTTTTCTATGAAAATTGTTGCACCCGCTGAAACGGGCTTGCAGCAAAGATTTCGAGCGAATCACTCACTCGACGGCTTCCGCGTTTGTGTGTCCCGGCAGCCCAGCGGGGTTCTCTGGGTCCGCTCCCGGAAGTTTCCGCAGAGTCCGCTGGCGAGGGAAACACTGGATTCTCCGAACCTATCGCGCAAGTTATCAACAGCCGATAACGCATGCTCCCAGCGCTCGCGTTGTCCGTCATCGAGAAGATCGCGTTGTTGGTATTGAGGCTCTTCGAATGACGATACATGTACCCCCAAAAGCCGCACTGCCACGCCGGCGCGCCAGTTCTTGCGAAACAGGTCACGCACCCCGGCGAAAATTTCGCTGTCGAGCTGGGTCGGGTGCGTCATGGTGCGAGCGCGAGTGATAGTGGTGAAGTCTTTGTACCGCAGCTTGAGTTGGACCGTGCGCGCATGCATTCCTGCCTCCCTCAGACGCCGGCCGACCATCTCCGAAAGTCGCATCAGGGTTGATTCCATCTGCTCCTGCCGGGTCGCGTCCTCGCTATAGGTGTGCTCATGGCTGATCGACTTAGCGTCACTGTGCGCGGCTACCTCGGTGTCAAACCAGCCGCCAGCATCTTCGCCGCGCGCCTTGCCCGCGAGCGCCAAACCCCATTTACCGAACCGGTCTTTTAGAAATTCGTCACTGAAGCGACGCAGATCTCTCACCCTGTTGATTCCCAACTCATGCAACTCATGTTCTGTGACTTTACCCACTCCAGGTATGTCGCGAACATCGAGCGGGGCTAAAAGATTCGCCTCCTGCCCGGGAACCGCCCACAGCACACCGTGAGGCTTGGCTTTGGCGGAGCACACCTTCGCCACCAACCGGGAGCGGCCGATTCCGATGGAACAATTTAGATTGCTTTCAGATTTCATGGCCCGCTGCAAACTGTCAGCTGCACGCAGCGGTGGACCGTGCAGGCGTCCAGTGCCCGTCATGTCGAGGTAAGCCTCGTCAATCGAAGCCATCTCGACCAGCGGTGAGAACGAGGTCAGCACCTTGTGGACTTTTTCCGAATATTCCCGGTAGCGGCTGGGGTGGCCATCCACGAAGATCGCGTGCGGACATAATTTCGCGGCGGTGCGTAACGGCATCGCCGAATGAACTCCGAACTTGCGGGCCTCGTACGAAGCAGCGCAAACCACCCCGCGTTCGTCGCGTTGTCCGCCAACGACAACAGCATTTCCCTTCAGTGAGGGATCAAATAATTCCTCGACGGAGACAAAGAATGCATCCATGTCAACGTGGAAGATAGTTTTATCGGACCCAGGCATAGAAGACCGGAATAGCGGAGAACAATGAGCGAAGAAGAATTGTAGCAGTGGGTTTAAAGCAGTGGGTTTAAAGCAGTGGCTTAGGCAGCGTCCAAAAGGAACGTAGTGCGCCGGGCCACCTCGCAACTTTCATATCACGGGAAAGATTTCGACCATTTGGCGAGTCCAAAAGACTGCAAACTCAACCCACTGGTTTCGCCGTCGCGTAAGCTGCGCCATTGGTGCGGCTTTGCCGCGCCCTTTCGTAAACGCGAA
>JAFAWN010000399.1 GCA_019241735.1 Terriglobales bacterium | reverse complement strand
TTTGAAGACGCGCTGCCATAGCCCACCCGCATGCGTCATAGCGTTGGACTTGTCGCACATCAGGACCCGGGCGCGCGGACTTCCATCCAGCTTGGTGTGGCGCTCGCAATACTCGAACGCATAGCGGATTATCCGTTCCACTCCTTTGCGGGTGTTGATGTCCTCCTGCAGTGCGATCTCATCCGCGGTGCCCTGCTTGAATACCCCGCCGGCATCGGTGTATACGCCTTCGGTATTTTCGCGGATGACCACAAAGTCGATATCACGGGGTTCGACGCCTTTCAGAGGGCTCAAGGCGGCGTGCAGCAGTCGCACCGGGCGGACGTTGGCGTAAAGGTCCAGCTTAAAACGCATCCCCAGCAATATTTCCTTGGCGTGGATGTTCGACGGCACCCGGGGATCGCCGAATGCGCCCGCCAGAATGGCATCGAAATCACGGGCGAGCATGGGAAAGCCGTCGGGAGGGACGGTAATTCCATCCGCCAGATAGCGCTCCGCGCCCCAGTCAAATGGAGACAATTCCACATCAGCGCCGGTGGCGGTTATCGCTGCCACCGCCTGAGCAATCACCTCCCGGCCGATTCCGTCTCCGGGGATGACCGCAATTCGCTTGGTCTTTTGAGTCACGGTTGCTAGAAAATATCACACTGGACGTAGAATCAACAGGTTAGGAACTTAATAACTTTAAGATATAGAGTTTGCCGTCAACATACTGGGTTTCGTCTCCAAAGAGCGGACTGGAGCAGTGGTAGAGATGCCTCGTAGCGGCGCTACAAGGCCCCCACGGGGAATCGGAGCCGTTCGGGGAATCGGAGCCGTTCGGAGCATGAAGACTGCCTTCAGGGCCGACGCGGCCGTATAACGGCGGCCCAGCCTCGGAACGGTTTTCTCGAAGCTACGGGCAAGGGTCACGCTTGTTAGCCGGCGGCGGTGGCATCGGCCGGCCCGCACAAGATAGCGGTCAAGCGCACCGGTCCCCGCGTTGCGGCGTAGCAGTCGCCGGTTCGCATCGTTCACCTCCGCGTTGCTGCTTGTATAATCAGGAATACGCATGACTTTGGCAGCAATTCCGGATAATCAAGTCGCTCCGCCGTCGCCGGACGCGGTCACGAACCCTGACCGTCGATACTTTCGCGCGCAATTCGCGGCATTTTTGACCGGGGCGGCAATTTACGACTTGAGTGGGCGCGCGAAGCTCAATGTGACCGGTGGCGACCGCGTCCGTTGGCTCAACGGCATGGTCACCAACAACATCCGGGATCTTGCGCCCGGTCGCGGAGTTTATGCGTTTTTGCTAAACCCCCAGGGCCGCATTCTCGGGGACCTCTATGCGTACAACCAGGGTGAGTTCTTCCTGCTCGACACCGATAAGTCTCAGCTACTTGAGAAGATTACGGGAATCTTCGAGCACTACATCATCATGGACGATGTCGAAGTGTCCGACGCCAGCGCGGAAGTGAGCACTGTCGGTATCGCTGGCCCTGACTCGAAAGAGGTTATGCGAACTGCGGGTTTAACTGTCCCCGAAGAACTGCCGCCGCTCGGCATATCGGAAGTTGCCGGTCTGGCAAACGGCGAGATCACCGTCGTCCGGAACGACAACCCCAGTATTGAAGGCTATGAGTTTTGGATGGCGCCCAAAAAGAGGGACGAAGTTTGGAACGCTCTCCTCCAAGCTGGTGCAATTCCGGCCGAAGCTGAGGCTTTGGAGTCGCTGCGCGTCGCCTCCGGCATCCCGCGGTATGGCCAGGATATCCGCGACCGCGATTTGCCGCAGGAGACGGAACAGCACCGCGCCCTGCATTTCACCAAAGGCTGCTATATCGGGCAGGAAATTGTTGAACGCATCCGTTCGCGCGGCAACGTGCATCGCAAATTTGCAGGCTTCGAAGTTGGGCGCGCGTTACCAGCTCCACCCCCCGGAGCCAGGATTAAAATTGATGGCAAGGAAATAGGCGAACTCACCAGCATCGCCAACGTCCCCTTGGCCTCTGGAGATCAAACCATTGCGTTGGGATACATCCGGCGCGAATTTTCCGCCCCAGGGACAGAAGTTACGATGGATGGCGGCAGCGCGGTAGTGATTAACCTGCCGATGGCCGATATTTTCAAACATTGAAGGAAGGTTATGGCTGAGAACAAGCAAGATAGCTTTACCGTTACGGATCGCCGGCTGTTCACCTCCGAGGGCGAGATGCGGAGAGACGTCTCCGAAGAGCAGATTTCGACCAGTTCGCCGGAACCGCCCAAACCCGCGGTAGCTTCCACCCCGGCGTCCGCGCCTCCATCTTCATCTCCAGCCACGTTTGATCCCTCGATGCCGCCAGCGCCAACCGCAGCCGAACAACAGCAGCAAGCCGACGCTTACCGGAAGTCTTCAAAGGACCTCGATGCGCGGGTGGAACTGAGCGGACATTCTGCCAAAGACATGGAAGTAACGATAGAGCGCTTTCTGGCGTCGTTGTACATGTCTGCCATGATGCAACTGGGGCTGATGCAAGAGGAAGGCGGCCAGCCGCGAGTCGATCTGCTGGGCGCCAGGCAGACGATTGACACTTTAGGGATGCTCGCCGAAAAGACCAGGGGAAACCTCACCTCAGCCGAGCAGAATTTTTTGCAGAATTGCCTCTACGAACTTCGCATGGCCTATGTCGAGGTCACGAACGCGCTCTCACGTCCTCCTGAGACCCCTGCCGGCGTATCCGCTCGTAAGAGATGAAAGCCACGCTCACCGTTCTGGGGAGCGGCACTTCCATGGGAGTGCCCACAATAGGTTGTCAATGCGCGGTGTGCCGCTCCGAGGACCCACGCGACCGGCGCACGCGCCCATCCATTTTGATCGAGTATGGCGGCAAAGTCGTCTTGATCGATACCACCCCTGACTTCCGGCAGCAGGCGATCCGTGAAAATATGCGTAGCTTGGACGCGGTGTTCTATACCCACGCCCACGCCGACCACATTCTGGGGCTGGATGACTTGCGTCCGCTGAGTTTTCGGAGGCGGCCGTATAAGATTCCGCTGTACGCTACGCCGGAAGCCACAGAAACCATTCGCCGCATGTTCTGCTACATCTTCGAAGCGAAATACAAATTTGGCGGACTGGCCCAGGTCGAACTGAAACCTCTGGACGGTCCAGTGGAGCTTTTTGAGGCAGTGTTCGAGCCGGTCAAAGTGTTGCATGGCGACCTTGAAATCGTTGGCTATCGCTTTGGCTTGGCCGCCTAACTGACCGACTTCAGCTCGATTCCCGAAGAGTCTTTTGAACGCTTGCAGAATCTGGATATCCTGTTTCTCGACGCCCTGCGCCATACTCCGCACCCCACGCATTCGACGGTTGAAAAATCGCTGCACATTGTGGACCGGGTAAAGCCCGGACGGGCTTTCTTCACCCACATCTGTCACGATCTGCCCCACGATGCAACCAACGCGACCTTGCCGCCGCAGGTGCGGCTTTCGTATGACGGGATGAAGTTGGAGTTCGAGATTTGAGTGCGGGCGGAGCGCGCGCTTGCTTGATAACGACATAAATCTTTCAATTGAAGTGAGCGGTTCGCGGAAGCGAGCCAGTGGGTGCGCGAATAACCATGCGGATCTTTCGCCAAATCGCTGATATTCCCCAGGACTTCGGCCCTACGCTGGTCAGCGTGGGGAACTTCGATGGAGTGCACCGGGCGCATACCCGCGTGCTCACTACGATCGCGGAGCGCGCCAGGCGGCAGGGGGTCAAATCGGTAGCGGTATGTTTTGAGCCGCACCCTTCGCGCATCCTGCGCCCCGGTACGGGCCCCAAGCTGCTTACCCCTACCCCAGAAAAGCTTCGTCTGCTCTCGCCCTTGGGGATCGACGCCGTATTGCTGCTTCCGTTCACGCGAGATTTATCGCTTCTCTCTCCCCGCGAGTTTGCTGAAGACATCCTTAAAAAGGGATTACAGGCCCGTGAGGTGCACGAGGGATATAACTTTCACTTCGGCCATAAAGCTGCGGGAAGTGTCGCTACATTGATCGAGCTTGGGAAGCTGCTGGGGTTCGAAGTTGCGGAATATCCCGAAATGCGGCTCCGCGGAGAACCGGTGTCCAGCAGCCACATCCGCTCTTTACTTAGCCAGGGCCGGGTCAATCGCGCGCGGCATTTGCTGGCGCGGCCATTCAGCATTACGTCAGAACCGGTGCAGGGGCGCGGGCTCGGGTCGAAGTACACGGTTCCCACCATCAATCTCGCTCGTTACGACGAAATGGTTCCCAGGGACGGCGTTTATATTACCCGGACGAGAATTCGGGCAGATGGGAATCTTACACGCGGCGAGTGCTTCAATTCCGTAACCAATGTCGGGCACCGGCCTACGTTCGGCGGAGATTCCTTCGCCATCGAAACCCATTTGCTCAACTTCCATCCCATCGACCTGGGTCCCGAAACCGAGGTGGAGGTGGAGTTTCTGAACCGCTTGAGGGACGAAATCAAATTTCCTTCAGTCGAGGCGTTGCGCCGGCAGATCAGTAGCGACGTGAAAAAAGCGGAGCGATATTTCCGCCTGGGAGCCTTATGCGCCCCACGATTTGAAATGTCGGACGGTTGAGGAGATATCTCTCGCGGTTGTGGCTGGACAGTCGTGTTAGTGCCCGGAGAGTTCTTGACTGTGGCGTCCGCCATCAAGCCGCCAGACGAAGGCACAGCCTATCTCTACGCAACCACATTCCTTTGCTCCGGTTTCGCATCCGACGCCTGAACCACGATAATCGCCGCCAAAACCATCACAATTCCCAGGGTTTGCAGCGGGCGCATCAGCTCGCCTAAGACGACAGCGGCAATCAGGATGGAAAATACCGGTTCCAGGCAACTGGTCACAATCGCCCGGGTTGGCGGCAAATGCTGCAACCCGGCAAAGTACAGCGAAAACGGGCCCAGCACTGAGACCAGGGCAAATATCAGCAAAAATAACCACTGGGCGCCGCTGTAATGCATCACCGCCACTTTCCACGGAGGATTAACGATAATCCAAAATAAGGCCGCGCCGAATGTTGTGTAGAGCAGCACCGTCCAACGGTCATAGCGTTCGAGGATGTCGTGGCCGGCGACGTTATAAAACGCGAAAGAGAAGGCCGCCAACACGGACGCAATGACGCCAATCCTGTCGAGGCGGAGCGCACCCTTGCTGAACACTCCTATCACAACAGCGATGCCGCAGACGGCGAGTATTACCGCCCCCACCCGCCGCCACGAAAGCTGCTCTCTGCCCCGCATCACCATGTAGAGCAAAACCCAGACCGGCGCCGTGTATTGCAGGGTGATGGCCGTGGCCACGTTGGTTTTCTGAATTGCCAGATAGTAAAGGTAATTCGACGCGGCGACCCCGAATACTCCCAGCAGCAGGGTGCGGCCAAGGTCCGCAGCGGGTAAACGCAGTTTACTGCCGCGCCTCGGCAACAGAATGGCCAGCAATATAAGAAACGAGAAAGTCGTGCGGCACTGCGAAAGGATTATCGGTTCGATCGGGTGCGCGGATTCCCCTGCCAGTGGGAGCTGCCCGGTGAAGACCGCACGTCCGAGAGTTGCGGACACTCCCCATAGAAAAGTTGCAGCAGCAATGTAGAGATATCCGCGTAGCGGGCGGCGAGTTATGTCATGCGGAATCAGGATCCACCCCGCCCCGTCATCTTCTGTTGTCGGTCCTGGGTTCGGGGTGGATGAGCACGCGAAACAATTCCGGCGCCTCCTGCTTAAAGCGAATCTCCAGCTGGGTAGAGATGTCATGCACCCGCGACAACGGCAGCTCGTCCGAAAAAGTGCAGTGGCAGGCAACATACAGGCGGTCGCGCACCCGCTTGATCTCGATATCGTGCATGTCCAGGACTTCAGGGAACTCTGCGATTACTGCTTTGAGGCGCTTCTCCAGCCGGGCATCGCGCAGCACTTCATCCCCCGGCTCGATGGTCGAGGGCTCGCTTTCAATATGGGTGAGGATGGAAGAAATTTCCGGGACGTCGTGGCGGATTTCTGATTCCAGCACGGTCACATGATCGTGCGCTTCTTTCAAACTCAGGCGCTCATCCAGTTCGAGGTGCTGCTCTACGTGCAGATGGCCGCTTAAATCCTGCACGCTGACATCATGCACGTTGTAGTTATGGCGGGTAGCAACCGCGCGGACCCGGTCAAAAATATTTTCCGCGTAGGGAGCGCGCGGGATGGAATGCACCACGACATCTGCATCGGGCAAAATGTTACGCACAGCTGCGGTCACCGCGTCCGACACCTGCTCCGAGCGCTGGAAGGTTACGTTGCGCGCCAGGCCGATGGAGAGATCGGCAAAGTACCGGTTACCGGCGCGCCGGATGCGGACTCGATTCACTTCGAGCAGGCCATCGACCTTCGACACAGCGGAGATAATCTTGATGCGAATGCCGCCGGGCGCGGCATCCAGCAGTGCGTCCACAGTCTTGCGCGCCAGCCGCGAGCTCACATACACCACCAGCCCGGCGACAAAGACAGCCGCCACCGGATCCGCGGCGAGCAGCCAGTGGATTCCTAACCTGCGGCCCACAAGAACCAGCGCCAGCCCAACCACCACCACTCCACTGGTCCAAATGTCGGTCGTGAAGTGCAAAGCATCGGCTTCAAGCGCCTGGCTGTCATACTTCACGGCAATCCGGCCCAGAGCGCGCGAGCGCCAAAAGTCCACCCCCATGGAGAAAAACATCACCAAGAAGGCCGCGATGCCGGGCTCAATTTCAATGTGGTGAAAAAATAAGCGCTTAATTGCTTCGTAAACAATCCACACGCAGGTCAGCAGCAGCAGCCCGGTTTCGATGAATGCCGAGAAGTTCTCGACCTTGCCATGGCCGTACTGGTGATCGGCATCGGCCGGCTTGTCGGAAACGCGGACCGAAAGGAAAGTCACCACCGCGGCC
>JAFAWN010000175.1 GCA_019241735.1 Terriglobales bacterium | reverse complement strand
TTGCGGCCGTTCAGGATGTAGTCCCCGCCTTTGCGCTCGGCGCGTGTTTGCAGCGCGAATGCGTCGGACCCGGAACCGGCCTCGCTCAGCGCGTACGCGCCGCATGTACCTGAGGCCATCTTCGGCAGATATCGTTTTTTAAGCTCGGATGATGACCAGCGAAGCAGGGCATTGTTGACCAGGGTATTTTGCACATCGACGATGACGCCGGCAGAGGCGTCTACCCGCGAAAGTTCTTCGACGGCAAGGATGGCTTCGAAGAATTTGCCGCCGGCGCCGCCATATTCTTCGGGGATTTCGATGCCCATCAATCCCAGATGGAAAAATTCTTCGATCAATTCGTGATCGAAGACTCCGCGCTCATCCATCTCCTTTACCCGGGGGCGAAGCTTCTCCTCGGCGAATTGGCGGACATTATCGCGAAAGAGTATTTCTTCGTCGCTGAAAGACGTTAATGGAGGAGAAACAGCAGGGATCTGGATGGTTGCATTGGACATAATCTTGCCGGCTGCCGCAAAGGCGACACGAATTCTAGCATTTTGGAGTGGTCCGCGCCTTAGGCGACAAACACGGGGACGGGAATAGCTCTCGTGCTACCCGCCGTTCTGGTTAGGCGTGTCCCTGGTAGCCATGGTGGCGGTGATGCCTGCGGTGGCGGCGCGGATGGTGCGCCACCCCGCGATAGTGCGTCCGCCGTGAAGCGCTGACCCGGGTCAACGAGGCAGAATCCTGGGCTCCGGTTTGTTTGGCGGCTGTGGAATTGACGGTGAATGCGAGGAGAAGGAGGGCACCGAAAACTAAACGCTTCATAACAGACTCCAAAAATTAAAAGACTCCTTCTTCTGTATACATCCATCTACAGCACTCCGCGCTGGAATTTTTTGGCCGGGCTGTGTATGTTTTGATTCGAAGTGAGGAAAACATATGATTCCACCGAAAAGCCAACTTGACCAGCAATCTAGGCAAAGGTCCGCCCCCGCTGGAGATGCTTCAGCCAGTGACCAGCATGGTACGAAGGACCAGGACAGCGGTAAGGGAGCGGTCGAACAGGATGAGCAGAATCAGGGCGGCAATATATCGATGGAGGGTCAACTCGGGCACCGGGACCAGGATGCGATGATTAAGTCCGCCGACACTGATTTTCCCGAACCTGGTGGCAACCCCGAGCACAGCGGCGAACGCGAGAGAAAGAAAGCGTAACAACACTCGATGCCGGAGCAGGGCTCCAGGTCCACAAGTGGCAGCTACCGCAATTCTTCCATCACCTGTTCCAATACTTCTCTCCCCGGACGCACTACTGATTCCGGCAGCGTCGCCAGGGGTTCATCCGTCATGTTCAGCAAGTCCACAAAAGTAGGGGCTTCGGGATTAACGTACAACACGCCGGTAAGCACTTCCTGTTTGTCGTGGGCTTCGTGCAGGCGGGTGATGGCCTTAATCCGGTTTGTAGGATCGTAACTCTCTTCCAGCTTGCGTAACCGCAACTTTGAGCCGTCATGCATGGTGACTTCGACGGTGGTGCCGGCGTCGTATTCCACGGTGATGTCCTCGAACACCGGAACAAAGTCAAGTTCCTGCAGCGGTTCTTCATGGTCTTTCATGTATTTGTAGGATTTCGTTGAACCTTCGTGATCATTAAAAGTCACGCAGGGCGATACCACGTCAAGCATCACGGTGCCGCGATGTGCGATCGCCGCCTTCAGCATGGCGAAGAGCTGTTTCTTGTCCCCCGAAAATGAGCGTCCCACAAACGTCGCTCCCAGGGTGATTGCCATAGCACAAGTATCTACCGGGGGTAGATCGTTGATCACTCCGGTCTTAAGCGTGGAACCCATGTCTGCGGTGGCGGAGAACTGGCCTTTGGTGAGGCCATAGACGCCGTTGTCCTCGATGATGTAAATCATCGGTAGGTTCCTGCGCATGAGGTGAACGAACTGGCCCATGCCAATCGAGACGGTGTCGCCGTCCCCGCTTACCCCGAGCGCTAAAAGATTCCGGTTGGCCAGCACCGCGCCGGTTGCGACTGAGGGCATTCTTCCATGCACCGCATTAAAACTGTGGGACCGGTTCATGAAATATGCCGGGCTCTTCGATGAACACCCAATGCCGCTAAGCTTCGCCACCCGTTCCGGGGCCACTCCCATCGCGTACATCGCGTCGATGATTCGTTCAGAAATGGCATTGTGGCCGCACCCTGCGCACAGGGTGGTCTTTCCACCGCGGTAATCAGCGGCCGCTAATCCAATTCGATTTATCTTCAAAGGCGCTGCCGCCGGGGGTTTCGTGGGAGTGGTTGCCATCTATTTGCCCTCCATGCTCATCAACTGGTCGGTGACCGAACGCGCGTCCAGCGGCAGGCCGTGGATGTGGGCGATACTGCGCATGCGCGGGATCAGCGATGCTTCGAGATCAAGTTTAAGCAGGCCCAGCATCTGCGCATCGCGGTTCTGCTCGACCACGTATACGCGATCGTGCCGGCTGATAAAGTCGTGGACCTCGCGAGTGAATGGATAAGCGCGCAGCCGCAGGTAATCAGTCTCAATGTTGTACTCCTTCTGGAGCTGGTCCCGGCTCTCGATCAGCGCCCAGTGCGAAGTTCCGTAGCCGATAATCCCAATTTTTGATTTCCCGTCGGAGACCATTTCCGGGCGGGGAACGAAGGAGCGCGCGGTCTCAAATTTTCGGTTGATGCGCTCCATGTTTCGCTCGAAGTCATCCGGGCGCTCGCTGTACTGCGACCGCTCGTTGTGGCCGCTGCCGCGGGTGAAATACGCTGCCGCCGGGTGGTCGGTCCCGGGCAGGGTGCGGTAGCCGATGCCATCCCCGTCAATGTCTTTGTAGCGCGCGAATCCGCCGGCCCGCTCAAGATCTTCCTTGCTGAGCACTTTGCCGCGGCGGATGGGTTTCTGCGGATAAGAAAACCGTTCTGACATCCAGTTATTCATCCCCAGATCCAGGTCCGACATCACGAAAACCAAGGTTTGAAACTGCTCGGCCAAATCGAAGGCATCCTGTGCCATGGTGAAACATTCGCCGGCAGAGCACGGGATGAGGAGCATGTGCTTGGTGTCTCCGTGGGAAAGAAACGCAGTCGAGAGAATGTCACCCTGGGAAGTGCGCGTAGGCAGACCGGTTGACGGTCCGACGCGCTGAATGTCCCAGACAACCCCCGGGATTTCGGCATAATAGGCCAAACCGGCGAACTCCGACATCAGCGAAATACCTGGCCCGGCAGTCGCAGTCATGGCGCGCGCGCCGGCCCATCCCGCGCCTACGACCATGCCGATGGCCGCAAGCTCATCCTCGGCCTGCACGATGGCGAA
>JAFAWN010000170.1 GCA_019241735.1 Terriglobales bacterium | reverse complement strand
GGAGGCAGGGCGGGGAAGTCCATGGCAAGGAGTTCACCGTCTCGAGAAACAGTTAGCGACCCACCTTTGGTTTCAAATCGAACCGAGTCGCGTGCAGGCTCCAGGTGATGCAGTATGACGAATCCCGAAGCCAGGGTCGCGTGGCCGCATAGGTTGACCTCGCATTTTGGCGCGAACCACCGCAAGTCGAAGTCACCATTCTTGCGGACCAGAAACGCAGTCTCGGACAGATTATTTTCCGCGGCAATTTTTTGAAGCTTGTCGTCTTCCAGCCATTCTTGCAGTGGGCAGACCGCAGCAGGGTTTCCATCGAATATTTTGCTGGCGAAAGCGTCTACATGGAACAGCGGTATCTTCGACATACCGGCATTGGATTCCCGGGTTCGGCCATAGGGTGCATTCAAATTTTTTCGAAGTCTATATAGCCTCGCTGAACGTCCGTGCTAATCAGCTTTACGCGTACTCTGTCACCTACGTCGACACCTGAGTTGCCGTGGACCAGGAGCCCTTCGACATGCGGCTGCAAGGTTCGAACAAAGGTGCCTTTAGGCGTCACGCCGGTCACAATCGCATCAAAGACCTCGCCAACCTTGCCGCTCATTGCGACTGCGGCAATGCGCTTCGAAACTTCGCGCTCCACTTTCCGTGCCGAATCCGCTTTCAATGTGCAGTTCTGCGCGATGGAGTCTAATTCGCCGTCGGTATAGGGAGCGGGCCGACTCGCGAGCACGGCTTTGACTAGCCGCTGGCTCACCAAGTCCGCAAAACGGCGATTAGGTGCGGTGGAGTGCGTATAGTCGTCCACTGCCAGTCCGAAATGCCCCTGCTCCGGCTCCCCCGGCCTTTGTACAACATACTCGCCTGGCCCCATCAGCTTGATCACCGCCAGCGACAGGTCGGCGAAATGATCAGGATCGGCAGCTTTGCGTTTTACCAGAAAATCGTTTAGCGCTTTCGAATCAGGGTCTGCGGGAAGGTGTACGCCGTCGGTGGCGGCAATTTCCACAATGCGGTCCCAGCGTTTGGGCGTCTTCACCACCCGGCGAAGAGATGGAACTTGTCGATCGGACAATATTCGTGCCACTACTTCATTGGCGGCGATCATGAAATCCTCGATGAGCTCTGTGGCCGCGTTCTGTTCCTGCTTCTCCACCCCGGTTACCCTATCGTTAACCATTACCGGATGAACCTCGATGGTCTCAATATTCAGTGCGCCACGCCGATAGCGTTCCGCTCTTAACGACCGCGCGGCAGCATATTGGAGCTTGAGCTGAGACTGGAGGTCCGCGGACGCGGCGATTTTGGCCGGCGCCGGACCCGCATTCTCGAGCCATGCTCCCACGCTGGGGTAAGCAAGTTGGGCCTGATTGCGAACGACAGCACGATAAATATTGGGCGAGTTGACACTTCCATCGGGGCCAACCACAAACTCGAGGACAATACTTAGGCGGTCCTCACCCTCCTCCAAGGACGTTAAATCGGTTGAGAGCTTTTCCGGTAGCATTGGGAAAGTCTCAACGCCGGTATACACCGTTGTTGTTTCTCTGGACGCATGGCGGTCGATGGGAGAGCCTTTTGGTACTGCGACGTCGACATCGGCAATTGCCACCCAGACTTTGATTTGACCATCAGGTAGCGAAGCGGCAACTTCAATCTGATCGAGATCACGAGAAGTGTCGTTGTCGATGGACGACCAAAGCAAGCTCCTCAAATCGCGCACATTAGAGTCGATGGTTGCTGCAGGAGGGCTCTTAATTATCTGCGAAAGTTGAAGGTCTACTTCCGCCGGGAAAACAGGATCGAAGCCATTCTGCTGGAGCAATTGAAGCGCTGCCGCGCGCAGATCAACCGGCCGGAGCGATGCAGGATTTATCAATTGCGAGGACTTTCGTGGAATGGAAGGCGGGCTGGCCCACGCCCGAAACAGCGCGCAGGACGCCTAATCAGTGCTCGAGTTATTGAATCGAACTAGCGACTTGGGAGAAAGCCGTATTCGACTGTGTGCCGATCAGGCGTATGGTGCCGACCACCAGCACCAAAATGACCGCCAGCATCACGGCGTATTCCGCGATGTCCTGGCCCTCGTCGTTCAACCACATGTTTTGAATCCACTGCTTCATGCTAACCTCCGGGGGAGAGATGTTATCAGAGAACTTAATAATGACGGGACTACGGTGAGATGTCAAATCCCGTTCTGTGGAATAAGCGGCCAATATCGCATCCCGCACGCTTAGAATAAAATTGATGGTCGCAGCTCTTGAGTTTGTAGCCGTAAGCAAAATATATCGCGGATTTGGCGCCCGCCAACTCCAGGCTTTGAACGATTTCAGTCTGCGCGTGGAACCGGGGGAGATTTTCGGTTTTCTGGGACCCAACGGAGCCGGTAAAAGCACGGCGATTCATCTGGCAATGGGTTTTATGCGGCCGACGAGCGGCTACGGGCGCATGCTAGGAACGCCCTTTGGGAATGCCCGCACCCGGCGCCGCGTCGGGTTCCTTGCGGAAAATGTCGCCCTCTACCATCGGCGGGCAGAGCGCCTGGTGCGCTTCTACGGAGCGCTGAGCGGCATGGGTGGGCCGTCGCTCAGCAAGCGTTCCCGCGAAGTGCTGGAGCTGGTGGGGTTGGAAAGCCAGTCTAATCGCAACGTGGGAAAGTTTTCGCGCGGCATGTTGCAGCGTACGGGTTGCGCACAGGCGCTGGTTAATGATCCGGAACTCCTGATTCTCGATGAGCCGACTTCGGCACTTGACCCTCTGGCGCGAGTTGCGGTACGCGAGCTTCTTCTGCATTCACGCGCGCAGGGTAAAACTATTTTCCTCAGTTCTCATTTGTTGTCGGAGGTGGAGTTGATTTGCGATCGTGTCGCGGTAATAAATCGCGGGCAAGTGGTAAGGTTGGGGCGCACGGCGGATTTGCTGCATTGCGCTGACCGCATCAAGATTTCCGCGCGCCACATTTCGGCACAAAGCTTTGAAGAATCTTCGGAGGAAAATGGCGTGGTCACGTTTTCGGTTCCGGCCGGTAGTGAACGCGCAACGCTGGAAAGAGTCTGGAATTTAGGGGGAGAAATTGTGAGCGTCAATCCTCTGCGGCGCTCTCTGGAAGATATCTTCGTTGAAGCAACCTCGGCCCCAGTCTCGATGGATCAGGGGATGGTCCAGTGAAACCGGTTCTTTTAATCGCCATTAACTTTGTTCGCGAGCAGCGTTGGCCTATCTTTGTGTTGCTGCTGTGGGTGCTACTGCTGGCGGTGTTGGGATTGGCGGCGAATATCCCACGCGATCGCGAAGATCTTCTGTTCGTCTTCAAGCAGGTTTCAATCTACGTGGTGGCGTTCAGCATTTTTTTCGGGGGCTCCGCGATCTATAGCGAGCGTAAATCACGGCGGATTCTTGCCGT
Source organism: Terriglobales bacterium (assembly GCA_019241735.1). Classification (GTDB taxonomy): domain Bacteria; phylum Acidobacteriota; class Terriglobia; order Terriglobales; family Acidobacteriaceae; genus JAFAWN01. The sequence continues at coordinate 951 of JAFAWN010000170.1, read as the reverse complement.
CCTTTCGAAAGGCGTGAGCCGGCAACAGTACCTTTCAGGTCTGGTTCTGGGAGTGACTATTGCCTGCGGCATTTACTGCTTTGCTCTGGGGCTTACGGGAAGCTGGACTTTGGGCGAGGCTGGTTTCCCCATGTTGCAGGTCTGGTTCCTGATGGCTTGTTTGGTCGCCGCATGCATGTTGGCGGGGACAGTGGCATTAATGTTTTCGACTTTCCTGAACCCATTTTTTGCCGCCGGAGCGACGGCCCTGGTACTTGGACTTCCGGCCCTCGCCGGTCAGACAGTGGCGCCCCGATGGGCGGACGCTATCCCCGTTTACTCACTGGTGGCGATTGTCTTGAGATCTTCTTACCGATTTCCGGGCCGCGCCGTATGGTTTCCAATTCTGCTGGCTTTAGTCGAAATGCTGATATTTTGGGCTCTATCGGCGCAGATTTTTTGGCGTGTGGATATCGCGGTTGCAGTGGAATAAGAGTAGACCGAAAATCAGTGGGAAAGTTCTGTTACGGAACGCGATACATATTCAAGCAATCTTCCCGGCAAAATGCCGAGGTAAATTGTGGATGCTAACGTAATCGCCAAAGCTGCACCCAGCCCCGGCGGGATAGCAGACATCTGCACCTCATCCCGGGCATCGCGCATGTACATCATCACAATGATCCGCAAATAATAGTAAGCGGCGACGGCACTATTGATAACGCCAATGATTACCAACCCGATCAGGTTCGCCTGCAAGGCGGCACTGAAGACATAAAATTTGGCGAAGAATCCACCCGTCATGGGGATGCCAATTAGCGACAACAGGAAAATGGTTAAACTCGCGGCGAGCACCGGAGACCTTCGACCCAGGCCGGCATAGTCTTGCAGCGTGACGTACTTTTCGCCCGCGCCGGCTAGATGGCTTACCACCGCGAAGGCGCCCACGTTCATGGCGGTGTAGGTTGCCGTATA